>NZ_JAJNIR010000003.1:0-127740 GCF_022385935.1 Mammaliicoccus sp. J-M41
TGTAATAGATATTGTCGAAAATTACATTGAAAACTATAATAAAGTTAGAATTCAACAAAAACTAGGCTACTTATCCCCTATAGAATATAGGGAATTAGCAGCCTAGAAAATAGTGTTTTTATTGAGCTTCCTTAGTAAGGGTGCAGTGCCTAAGAGCTGCCTTTTTTATTTGTATTCTGATTTAGGTTTATCAAGTCTTGCTTTACAATCATCGCACATAAATGTACGGATTGGGTGATTTCTTAATCTTTTTGCTTCTTTAGATTTAGAATCTAAATTAACGACAGAATCACAAATAATACATTTTACTTTCATAATCATGGTTAAACAACCTCTATGTCTGAAACATAACTGAATTTATTTTGGTAACCATTTTCTTGATCATAAGTAAAAGCGTCGATTTTACCATCTTTATATATCATTTTTCCTTCTTTAGAGAATTGGAAAAATAAATATGGCCATTGTTCAATTGGAATATCAATTGAATCTTGATCATTTTTTAAGACTACTTTTGTAGCGTTTTCATTTGGTTCAGCATTTTTGATAAAAGGCATCGCATTTATAACATAAGTATCTTTTAAAAATGAACGTCTTTTATAAGTTGTTTCACTATTTAATGTTGGAGGATTTGTAGCACCTTCAAGGATTGCACGGTTCCATGCAACATTATTTTCAAATTCAATTGGCTTTTCGCCATTAAAGATACCTTGCTCTAAATCTTCAATTTTTACTTTGCGATCATCAAAAATCCATGTTGTTGCATCTAACGTAATATTAAACTTCGTATTTCCTTTAATTTGTATCAATTTTTTCACTCCTATCAATCTCACAATTCAATTTTAACATATTTGTAATTAATAACCTTCTGTTTTCGCTTGCAATTTTCAGATTTGTAGTCTAAAATTTTATAAGTATAGAAACTTAAAAAAGATTAAGGGGGAGTATGTCATGCATTACGATTCAGAAATTTGTCAAAGGGCATATGACCAATTATATAACGATTCTGAAAAAATCCTTCAGTTAATAAAGGTACAAATGGACAACTTAACTATGCCACAATGTCCTTTATATGAGGAAGTTTTAGATACGCAAATGTTTGGTCTTCAAAAGGAAGTAGATTTTGCAGTACAAATTGGACTTGTTGATAGAGAAAAGGGTCAGACACTTATGGCAAGTTTAGAAAAGGAACTATCTAAATTGCATGATGCTTTCACAAATGCTTAAATTATACAAAGTCTAGAGAGGAGAAATCTTTCTTTAGACTTATTTTTTTAGAATTGGAATGAGTCGATGGAATATATTAAGAGGTTTTTCCAGTACATTAAGAATTACTCAAAATACATAGATTTCACATTGTTAATTACTTATATCATTTTATCATTCATTGGCTTAGTGATGGTATACAGCGCAAGTATGGTAGCTGCTACAAAAGGTACTTTAACAGGTGGTATCCCAGTATCGGGTACTTACTTTTTTGTGAGGCAGTTACTATATTGTATAGTTGGATTTTTTATTGTGTTTTTTATGTCGTATTTTATGCACATTAACATTTTAAAAAATAAAAGAGTACAACAAATTGTTATATTTACAATATTTGGTTTGCTCGTGTTAACTTTACTTGTTGGTACGACAATTAACGGTGCAAAAAGTTGGATTAACTTAGGTTTTATGAACTTACAAGCATCTGAAATATTGAAAGTTGCAATGATTTTATACTTATCATTCATTATTGATAAAAGACGAAATCGACTTAAACAATTTAAACTTGCACTGATGATGCCTTTATTCTTAATTGGTACTTGTATTGGATTAGTCTTATTACAAAATGATACAGGTCAAGCGTTGATACTATGTATGATCGTATTATGTATCTTCGCATATTCAGGTATTGGTATTAAAGCAATTTTAAAATGGTCTGGTCCAATTTTTGCAGGTGTTGTATTACTCATTATCTTTAGTATAGTGTTTAAAGGTGGCATTCTGTCACAACACCAAGCAGACCGATTTCATGTACTTGAAAATCCTTTCAACTACGAAAGCGGTATTGGATATCACTTAGCTAATTCATTATTAGCAATCGGTAACGGCGGTCTCTTCGGTAAAGGGCTAGGTAATGGCATAATGAAATTAGGTTATTTACCTGAACCGCATACAGACTTTATTTTTGCAGTTATTGCAGAAGAACTAGGCTTAGTCGGCGTGTTATTCATAATAGGATTACTTGGGTTCATTGTATATAAAGGTTTCTTATATGCAGCCCTTACGGATTCATATTTCTTTAAATTAGTATGTGTAGGTATTTCAAGCTATATTGGTATTCAAACTTTTGTAAACTTAGCTGGTATTTCAGGAACAATTCCTTTAACAGGTGTTCCATTGCCATTTATGACATTTGGTGGATCCTCAATGTTAAGCTTAAGTATCGCGACAGGTATACTATTATTAACGGCTAAACAGATAAGAATTGAGAGTCGTCAAAGCACGAGATAAATGCATAATTAATCAATCAAATTAATAAATTATATAAAAATTGCGGATTATAGTAGAATATAATCCGCAATTTTTATATAATGGACTAATATATTGTTTTTAGAAAATTCAAATACATTGAGGGGAGCCTCCAAATATGAGCAAAATAAATAAATTATTAGTAGCCAATCGAGGCGAAATTGCAATCAGAATTTTTAGAGCAGCAACAGAGTTAGATATTGAAACGGTAGCGATTTATTCTAATGAAGACTTAGGGGCATTGCATAGATATAAAGCAGATGAGTCTTATTTAGTAGATGAAAACCTAGGGCCAACTGAAAGTTATTTAAATATAGAAGCAATTATAAAAGTTGCCAAAAAAGCAGGCGTCGATGCGATTCACCCGGGGTATGGCTTTTTAAGTGAAAATGAAACATTCGCTAAGAGATGTGCTGAAGAAGGTATTAAATTTATCGGACCAGAACTTAAACATTTAGACATGTTTGGGGATAAGGTAAAAGCTAGAGCGACAGCTATAGCTGCAGATGTTCCAGTTATTCCAGGAACTGATGGTGCGGTTGAATCATTTGAGGAAGTAGAAGCATTTACAAAAGAACACGGTTTCCCAGTTATCATCAAAGCCATTTCAGGTGGTGGTGGTAAAGGCATGCGTATCGTCAATAATGCGAGTGAATTAGAAGATGCATACCAAAGAGCTAAATCAGAAGCTGGAAAATCTTTCGGAAATAGTGAAGTTTATGTCGAAAAATACATAGATCAACCAAAACATATTGAAGTTCAAATCATAGGTGACGAACACGGAAACTTAGTTCATTTATATGAAAGAGATTGTTCAGTACAACGTAGACATCAAAAAGTCGTTGAAGTTGCACCATCTGTTTCATTAGGTGATGAACTGAGACATCGTATTTGTAATGTCGCATTAGACTTAATGAAGAAAATCGGATATGTAAATGCAGGTACGGTTGAGTTCTTAGTATCTGGTGATGAATTCTACTTTATTGAAGTTAACCCACGTGTACAAGTAGAACATACCATTACTGAAATGGTAACAGGTATTGATATTGTTAAGACGCAAATTCTAGTTGCTGAAGGTGAATCATTATTTGGTGACAAAATTGAAATGCCACAACAAGAAGACATTACTACTTTAGGTTTCGCAATTCAAAGTCGTATCACAACTGAAGATCCATTAAATGACTTCATGCCAGATACAGGTAAAATTATTGCTTACCGTTCAAGTGGTGGTTTCGGTGTAAGACTAGATGCTGGTGATGGATTTGAAGGTGCAGAAATTTCACCTTATTACGATTCATTATTAGTGAAAGTTTCAACACATGCTATGTCATTAAGACAAGCGACTGAAAAAATGCTACGTTCTCTTAAAGAAATGAGAATAAGAGGTATTAAAACAAATATTCCATTCTTATATAATGTGGTAAATCACGAGAAGTTCGCGAAGGGTACATATACAACTAAATTCTTAGAAAACAACCCAGAACTATTTGATATTACACCGACTAGAGATAGAGGTACAAAGACGTTACAATATATCGGGAACATTTCGGTAAATGGATTCCCTGGTGTTGAAAAACGAGAAAAACCACACTTTGAAAAGTTCAAATTAGAAGAAGTATCTAATGAAGAAATTGCATCATTATCAGGTACGAAACAAATTCTAGAACAACATGGACCTGAAGGCGTAAGTAAATGGTTAAAAGAACAAGAAGAAGTATTATTGACGGATACGACGTTTAGAGATGCACATCAATCATTATTAGCAACACGTATGAGAACATACGATATGTTACAAATTGCACCTGAAACAGCTAAATATTTAAATGACGCATTTTCATTAGAAATGTGGGGCGGTGCAACATTTGATGTGGCATACAACTTCTTAAAAGAAAATCCATGGGAACGTTTAACAAGATTACGTAAAAAAATTCCAAATGTGTTATTCCAAATGTTATTAAGAGCATCAAACGCAGTTGGATATAAAAACTATCCTGATAATGTGATTGAAAAATTTGTTAAAGAAAGTGCTGAAGCTGGAATCGATGTATTTAGAATATTCGATTCATTAAACTGGTTAGATCAAATGAAAGTCGCAAATGAAGCGGTACAAAAATCAGGTAAAATTTCTGAAGGTGCAATTTGCTACACAGGCGATATCTTAAATCCTGAAAGATCTAACGTATATACTTTAGAGTATTACATTAATCTAGCTAAAGAATTACAACGTGAAGGTGTACATATTCTGGGCATTAAAGATATGGCTGGATTGTTAAAACCTAAAGCAGCTTATGAATTAATTAGTGAATTGAAGACACAAATTGATATTCCAATCCATTTACATACTCATGATACGAGCGGTAACGGATTACTTGTTTATCAAAGTGCGATTAGAGCAGGTGTCGATGTTATCGATACTGCAGTAGCAAGTATGAGTGGTACAACATCACAACCTTCAGCTAACTCTTTATACTATGCATTAAGTGGAAATGAAAGAGATGTTAGAACAAATATTGATGGTCTTGAAAGATTATCTCAATATTGGGATACAGTTAGAAACTATTATTCTGATTTTGAAAGTGATATTCGTTCTCCACATACTGAGATTTATCAACATGAGATGCCAGGTGGACAGTATTCTAACCTTGGTCAACAAGCTAAGAGTTTAGGATTAGGTGAAAGATTTAATGAAGTTAAAGACATGTATAAACGTGTTAACTTATTATTTGGAGATATCGTAAAAGTAACACCTTCTTCTAAAGTAGTTGGAGACATGGCATTATACATGGTTCAAAATGATTTAGATGAAGAAAGTGTCATTAAACGTGGACGTTCACTAGATTTCCCTGAATCAGTAGTTTCATTCTTTAAAGGTGAAATTGGTCAACCGGTAAATGGCTTTAATAAAGAATTACAAAAAGTCATCTTAAAAGGGCAACAACCAATTGAAAAACGACCAGGTGAATTATTAGAGCCTGTTGATTTTGATGCATTGCGTGAAGAGCTACAAGCTAAACAACAAGAGGAAGTAACGGAACAAGATTTAATCAGTTATGCCATTTATCCTAAAGTTTACGAACAATATATTAAGACATATGAAAGTTTCGGAAACTTATCATTGTTAGACACACCTACATTCTTATTCGGTATGAAGAAAAATGAAACGGTAGAAATAACAATTGATAAAGGTAAGATCTTAATCGTTAAATTACTTTCTATTGGTCATGTATACGAAGATGGTCATCGTTGGGTATACTATGAGTTGAATGGTCAGCCTAGAAAAGTATACGTTAAAGATGAACATGTTAAAGTATCTGAGGCAGTACTACAAAAAGCAGATTTAAGTAATGAATCTCATATCGGTGCTCAAATGCCTGGTACAATTTCAGAAGTGAAAGTAAAACAAGGTGATGAAGTGAAACAAGGTGATGCACTTATCATTACTGAAGCAATGAAAATGGAAACTACAATACAAGCACCATTTGATGGAACGGTAAGCAATATTTACGTTTCAGCTGGTGACAGTATTCAAACACAAGATTTGATTATTACAATCGATAAAGCATAATAAAATAAAAGCCGCTTAAATCAATTGATGATTTAAGCGGCTTTTTGTAAGTTAACTTCGACGTTTAGAACGTGATATTAGCATAATAAAGTAACATAATAATCCGAATAACATTGTTATAAATAATGCGTGGAAGAGTGCGATAAATAAATTAACACGTGTGATAACTGATAAAGCACCTGTTGTTACTTGTAAACAAACTAGTACAAAAGCTAATGTCCAACCGTATTTAATAACGCGGTATTGTGTATAATTTTTGAAAGCATGAATGAATATATATAATATCCAAATAAATATGATGAAAGCTAAAGTTCTATGTGACATTTGAACCCATTCATAAAAGTTTTGAGGTAGTCCGACTTCACCGTTTCTACATAATGGCCAACTTAAACATGCTAAACTTGCATCTGCATGTCTTACAAGTGCGCCTGAATAAATCACAAAATATATAAATAATGTAACAGCATAAGTGTGGAAATTTAAGTGTTTATCTATTATTAAGCTTGTAGCTTCGAATTTTTGATCAACTTCATAAATAATTAATGTTAATAATAAAACTGATGCGAAGCTAATAAGTGATATTCCGAAATGTAGAGATAAAATAAAATCATTTTGTTGCCAAATTACAGCAGCTGCACCAATTAAAGCTTGTGCAAAAATAAATGCAATACTTGTAATACAAAGTGGTTTAACTTCTCTAATATGACCAAGTTTGACCCAACTTATATAAGTAAGTAGACAAACAAGAATAAGTGCTAATCCAGATACGCCTCTATGTGCTAATTCTATAATCGTTTCAACTGGCCAATCTGCAGGTATAACAGAGCCATGACATAATGGCCAAGAGTTTCCGCAACCATCAGCGGAGCCAGTCTTAGTAACTAATGCGCCACCTAATTGGACAAAGAGCATCACAATTGTCGTTATAGTAGATAGCCATTTTAAAAATTTATCACTAAACAATTCGAACACCTCAAGTAAAATTAAAATTGATATTTATAGTACTATAAAATGAGTTTTATTCTAAAATAAACCTTATTTATATGTCAAAATATGATAGAATTTAAGAGAACAACGTATTAACAACTATTCTTACTTTAATACGATTCTAATTTAAACACTAATATATATAGTATAACAATGAATGTGCATTGTAAATGTTACACAATAATGACTTTTTATGCGAACAAAGTATAAGTAATAAAATGTCAAAATTTTGTTTCAAAAATGTATAGATTATGTGACAATTTTCATATATCATTGAGTTATATGTGAAAGATAATGGAAGGAGGGACAAAATTGCAACAAAATCAATATAGTGTGACTTCTGAGAAAGAAATAGAAACTGGACGTCTCACTTTGTATGAAATTAAAGCCATCATTAAAATGGGTCTTGTTCAAGGAAATCTGATTCCAACATTTGCGGGTGCGTGGCTTGCAATAGTATTTGGTGGATTTAACTTCTTCCACAGTTTACCGGTTGTTCTATTAATGATGGTAGGATCAACCCTAATTATGGGCGGAGCATGTGCTATAAACAATTATTACGATCAAGATATCGATTCTATCATGCCTTCAAAACAAAAGAGACCTACAGTAAATGGACGTATTAGTAATCGCCACTTAATACAATTAAGTTTCGGATTAATGGTTGTGGGTGAAATTTTATTATTCATGATAAATATTCCAACTGGCATAATTGGATTACTTGGTATATTTGGATATGTAGTACTGTACTCAATATGGTCAAAAAGACATACCGTTTGGAATACAGTTGTAGGAAGTTTTCCAGGTGCAATACCGCCGTTAATCGGTTGGGCGAGTATTGATCCATCATTAAGCCCATTAGCATGGACACTATTCTTAGTGTTATTTGCATGGCAACCTGCTCATTTTTATGCTTTAGCTTATCGTCGTAAAGATGAATATGCCTTAGCTAATATACCAATGTTACCGTCAGTTAAAAGCTTCAATAGAACGCGTTTAAGTATGTTGTTTTGGGTAGTTCTATTATTACCGATACCGTTCTTAATGACGCAACTTGGTACAGTGTTTATCGTTATTGCAACACTGCTCAACTTAGCATGGATGTTATTAGCTTTATATGGATTTAAAAAAGAAATAAACAAATCAAAATGGGCTACGAGTATGTTTGTTTTTTCTTTAAATTATCTTGTTATTTTCTTTGTCATGACAGTTATCGTAACTGTTATACAATTAATATAATTAATTATGAATGAATGCATGAAAGAGGGGTTAAACGAATGAAGACACGTTTAAAAAACACGAAAATGTTCGGTTTGCTTGCTACTTTGCTGTTTGTATTAGCAGGTTGTGGACAAAAACATTTATCAGTACTTCACCCAGCTGGTGAAGTTGCTGATAAACAATTCTTTTTACTAATGCTTTCAATAGGCATTATGTTGCTAGTTATTATTGTAGTTGTTGTTATATTCTTATTTGCAATGATTAAATTCCGTCGTAAAAAATTAGGTGAAGATTATGTACCTAAAGACGTTGAAGGAAATCATAAATTAGAATTGGTTTGGACAATCATCCCAATCATTTTACTTATTATTCTAGCAATTCCTACTGTGATGCTTACGTTCTCACTTGGAGATACGAAAGCAATCGACAAAGTAGATGAAAAAGGTAAAAGTAAAGAACTTGTTATTGATGTAACTGCTAACCTTTATTGGTGGGAGTTTAGTTATCCAAATGAAAAAATTGTTACCAGCCAAGAACTGGTTGTACCAACAGATAAGAAAGTTTACTTCAGATTACATTCAGCTGATGTTAAACACTCATTCTGGGTACCAGCAGTTGGAGGAAAATTGGATACTAACGTAGAAGGTATTAATAAATTCTACTTAAAATTCGATGATAAAAGAGCTAAAGAAGTCAAAAATCTATTCTATGGTAAGTGTGCTGAGTTATGTGGACCATCACATGCTTTAATGGACTTTAAAGTGAAAGCCCTACCACAAGATGATTTTGATAAATGGGTTAAAGATATGAAAGACGTTAAAAAACCTGTAGCCGCTACTTCTAGCCAAGCTAAAGAAGGTGAAAAGGTATTTAACAAATCATGTGCAGGATGTCACGCTGTTACACCAACTGGAGATGGCGCTAAAGGCCCTAACTTAACTAACTTTGGTGATCGTGATTTAATTGCAGGTTACTTAAAACATGATGAAGAAAATCTTAAAAAATGGATTAAAGACCCAGAAAGCGTTAAACCTGGTAATAAGATGACTGGTCAATATAAAGTTTCTGATGAAGACATTGACGCTTTATCTGCCTACTTAATGGAAAGAAAAGTTGATAAGTAAGAATTGAAAGGGAGGTTACTCTAGTGTCTACTCAAAGTAAAAAGGGGTTTGGATCGACTATTTGGGACTATTTAACAACAGTCGACCACAAAAAAATTGCTATTTTGTATTTAATTGCTGGGGGATTATTCTTTGCTATCGGTGGTATCGAAGCAATGTTAATTCGTATCCAGTTAGCAGTTCCAGAAAACGACTTTGTTACAGCTGGACTGTTTAATGAAATTATCACAATGCATGGTACAACAATGATATTCTTAGCCGCAATGCCTTTACTATTCGGTTATATGAACGCAGTTGTTCCATTACAAATTGGTGCACGAGATGTTGCATTTCCATTCTTAAATGCATTAGGTTTCTGGTTATTCTTCTTCGGTGGAATATTCTTAAACTTATCATGGATTTTGGGTGGAGCACCTAACGCAGGTTGGACATCTTATGCAAGTTTATCTTTAGAATCGGCAGGGCATGGTATTAACTTCTATGCTCTAGGGTTACAAATCTCTGGTGCTGGTACATTAATTGCTGGTATTAACTTTGTAGCTACAATCGTTAACATGAGAGCACCTGGTATGACGTATATGCGTATGCCATTAATGACTTGGACAACATTTGTTGCTTCTACATTAATCGTATTTGCATTCCCACCATTAACTATCGGTATTTTCTTATTAATATTCGATAGAATGTTTGGTACATCATTCTTTGTTGCATCTCAAGGTGGTAACACAATTATTTGGGAACATTTATTCTGGATCTTTGGACACCCAGAAGTTTACATTTTAGTATTACCAGCGTTTGGTATATTCTCTGAAATTATACCTGTATTTGCTAGAAAACGTTTATTCGGTTATTCAGCGATGGTATTCGCTACAGTATTAATCGGATTCTTAGGATTCATGGTTTGGGCTCACCACATGTTCACTGTAGGTTTAGGTCCAGTAGCTAACGCAATATTCGCTGTTGCAACAATGGCAATTGCTGTTCCAACCGGTGTTAAAATATTCAACTGGTTGCTGACTGTATGGGGCGGTAGCGTTGAATTCACAACACCTATGTTATATGCGTTATTCTTTATTCCATCATTCGTTATGGGTGGGGTAACAGGTGTTATGCAAGCATCAGCACCAGCTGACTATCAATTACATGACTCATACTTTATCGTTGCTCACTTCCACTACGTAATTGTTGGTGGTGTAGTATTCGCATTATTAGCTGGTTTACATTATTGGTTCCCGCTAATAGCTGGTAAAATGTTAAGTGAAAAATTAGGTAAAGTAACATTCTGGTTATTCTTTATTGGTTTCCATTTAACATTCTTAATTCAACATTTCTTAGGACTATGGGGTATGCCACGTCGAGTATTTACATACTTACCTGGTCAAGGGTATGACATACCAAACTTAGTATCAACAATTGGTGCGCTATTCATGGCAGTAGCTGTTATTACTGAAGTAATCAATGTAATCATGACATTAGCTAAAGGTGAAAAAGTTGGAAAAGATGCTTGGGGAGACGGTCGTACATTAGAATGGGCGTTACCAGTACCAACACCTCATTATAACTTTGCACAAACACCATTAGTTCGTGGATTAGATGCATTATGGATTGAAAAAACTCAAGGTGACGGAAAAATTCTTCCAGCTGAATCTTTAGATGAGATTCATATGCCTAATAATTCATTTATTCCATTTATGCAAGCATTCGGTTTATTCGTAGCTGCATTCGGTGCTTTATACTTTGCAGATGGTAAAGAATGGGCTTTAGATGCAGTTAAAGATTTACATGAAAAACCATGGGCAGTATACGTATTGATTCTTGGTTTAGGTATTACTGCAGGAAGTATGATTGTAAGATCACTTAAAGATGATCACGGTCATCATATTTCTAAAGAAGAGTTATTAGAGTATGAAAGGGGTGAGCGTTAATGTCACATGAAGAAGCAAAATTTACAGCTGACAATTGGCCAAACCATCCTGAAACAGCATCTATGGAAGGCAAGAACAAACTCGTAGGATTTTGGGTGTTCTTAGGTGGAGAGGTTGCATTATTCGCATCACTATTCGCTACTTACTTAGCACTAAAAGATGCTGTACCAAGTGAAGATCATTTATTAGCTAAAGATTTATTCCATTTACCATTAGCGTTCGTAATGACGATGTTATTATTAACATCATCTCTAACAAGTGTGTATGCTTTATATCATATGCGTAATTTCAATGCTAAAGGATTATTCCTTTGGATTGGTATTACAATATTGTTAGGATTAGGATTCTTAGGATTAGAAATTTATGAATTCGTTGAGTATGTACATCAAGGTCATACATTCCGTTCAAGTGCATTCGGTAGTGCCTTCTACTTCTTAGTAGGAACACACGGATTCCACGTACTTATAGGTTTAGTATGGTTAACATTACTCATCTTCCGTAATAGAGCTAGAGGATTAAGTATTTATAATGCACATAAATTTAATACTGCTGCTTTATATTGGCACTTCATTGACGTTGTATGGGTGTTTATCTTTACAGTAGTATACTTGATGGGAGCGTTAGGATAATATGAGTCAACAATTAAATCATGACGCACAAGCACTTAGAGATTATAAGAAGCGTAAAAGTACAAAAGAAATGCGTATGCAAGTTACAAACTTCGCTATTATGATTTTTGTTACTTTTATTGCTTTCGCATTAGTTGCTGCTGAACTTCCTAAAGAGTTCGTTATACCGGTTATTTTAGGATTAGCAGTACTACAAGTTGTATTACAATTCTATTATTTCATGCATATGAAAGCTGAAAAGCATGGTATATCAAAATTATTTATGATTACGGGTGTATTCTTCGGATTATCGTTCGTTGTAACATTTATTTACATCGTATGGTTAGGCGATCCATTATTCGTAAAAACAAAATAATTTATAAAAGACTCGAGAACTTTGTTATATAAGTTCTCGAGTCTTTTTATTTGGTCATATCATTGTCATAACTATTTACATTGTTGGGTTGTTTAACGGTTCATTAAATTTTATAATAAAAGTAATGACTAAGTGGGGAAGTGTAAAGAGATGGGTAACTTAACCTCAATATCTATATTCGGTTTTTGGGCAAACTGGACGCCATTCTTCTTTGTAGGCGTATTATGTGTAATTATCTTATACTTTTTGATTTGTGGAAAATGGTATAAAGATATACCAGGTGGAAGACCTTTAAGAAAAGGTGAAGCGACACTTTTCGTTATCTTAATGTTAACGATATACTTTTTAGAAGGTGGACCTATTGATCTGCTTTCACATATCATATTTAGTTTCCATATGTTGCAAATGGCTTTATTATTTTTAATTGTAGTTCCATTGCTGTATTTTGCTATCCCAGAATACATCATCAAATATGTGGAAGAACTACCTGTAATTAATAAGATTGTTAAATTATTTACAAAGCCGATATTAGCAATTTTTCTTTTTAACGGTTTATTCTCTGTATATCATATACCACTTGTGTTAGATACATTAAAACAAGATCTAGTTTTGCATGAGTTATATACGATTATTCTATTCATAAGTGCATGGTTTATGTGGCATCCAATATTTAACAAACATATTCCTGAAGAACTGCACATGAGTAACATTAAGAAAATCTTATATATCTTCTTTATCGGTGTGTTGTTAACACCTTCATGTGGACTTATCATATTTAGTGGAACTGCAATGTATGAAACATACACGTCAGGTAAAGCATGGCTTGGTGCGATGACTTTATGTGTACCAGCTGATACGTTAAATACAGTCGTCCAAGGAACAGGATTATCTGGTCCAGAATACTTCACGAATTTCACACCATTAGAAGATCAGCAAACAGGTGGCGTCATCATGAAAGTTATGCAAGAAATCGTGTTTGGTATTTATTTATATATCATTTTCATGAGATGGTTTAGATATGAGAGAAAAAATGAAAAGCAAATCACTGAAGATAGCTTGAGAAAATTACAAGAGCAAAAAGCATTATATAATCAATTTAGATAGGATGTATGAAAATGAATTTACCAATTTTACCGACAATAAGTACAACTTTCATCGTATTAAGCGCAATTTTAGTTGCTATCGGATGGTACTTTATTGCACAACGAAAAATTGAAACACATAAAAAATTTATGATATCTGCTGCAGTTTCTGCAGTCGTATTCTTTACCATTTATGCTAGTAGAACAGTATTTATTGGAAATACTTCATTTGGTGGACCGGATAATATCAAAATTTATTATACAATTTTCTTGATTTTCCATATAACACTAGCGACTGTCGGGGCAGTGATGGGGATCTATACGATTTATTTAGGTTGGACTAACAAACTGGATAGACACCGTAAATTTGGGCCAGTAACATCTATTATTTGGTTCTGTACAGCTATTACAGGTGTTGCCGTTTATTTATTATTATATGTGTTCTATCATGGTGGTGATACAACATCTATGATAAAAGCAATTTTAGGACATTAAATTAAAACCTCTCAATCCGTTTATAATGGGTTGAGAGGTTTTTTGCATATATTATATTTTAAAGTCTGTTTTTATAAGACCAGATTCTAGTATTGTTTTGATAACGATTAAGAATAATGGTCCAATAAAGAATCCAATAAAGCCTAGTAATTTTAAACCGATAAACATGGATATTAAAGTAGGTAGTGGAGATAAACCAACACCTGTACCGAATATTTTAGGTTCTAATATTTTTCTTTGAACGAGTAAAATAACAGATAGTATAATCAGCTGAATACCGAGCGTTGGGTCTCCAACTATGTAAGCATAAATTGCCCACGGAATTGTAAAACCTGTTGCACCAATAATCGGTAAGATATCTATAAACCATATAAATAAACTGATAATAAACGCTGAATCTACACCAATGATTAGTAGACCGACGTATGTAAATAACCAAGTAATAAAGCTTAATACGACGGTAGCAGATATCATACCAATAATAGAATGACCTATTTTATTGTATATTTTATAAACTTCATGATAAGTCGATGGATATAGATGTTGTTTAATAAATTTATGAATATTTGGTATTTCTAGCATAAATAAGAACAATGCTACAAGAAACACAACAAGACTAATAATGAAACCAGGTAAAGAAGATACAACTTCTGTTATATTTTCAACGCTTAAATAATTTGCAATTGAATCTCTCAATGAAGCAACGAAATTTTGCAGTTCTTTGTTGATAGTAACTGCCATTTCATCCGGTAAAATAGCTTTCATTTTGTCATTGTATTGTTCAATTACAGTGATGAGTATATTAATTTTATTAGGCAAATCTTTAATAAATAGCACAATCTGGTCTATTAATTTTGTTAAAAATAAAAATATAACAAATCCTGTTATCGTAAGGAGTAACGTATAAATAATCGTTACGCTCCATTTCCGGCTTTTAATTTTATGTGTAAGTTTATTAACGAGCGGATTGAGTGCTAATGCGATAACAAGTGCTGTTATTAAAGGTATTGATATCGGTAAAATGAAATAAATAAATAGAATAGATAAAACTATAATGATAAATATGCTTATGTTTCGTTTGTTTATCCATCTTTTCATAATGATGACCTCTTTGCTCATTTATATATAAATAAAGAGACGTGAAATATCACGTCTCTACTCTGTTAGTATTATTTTAATTAATGCGCACCTAATGTATTTAATGCATTAATATCTGATGTGATACGTTCAATTAATAAGTTACAATGTGCAACTAAATTATCTGGGTAAACTTCATCATCTCCGTATTCTACACCTGTTGGATAGTAGTGTTTACCGAGATATGGATCCATTAATTGAATTGTTGCGTTATTGGCACCAATGTCCCCTTTAAGTGCATAACCTGGAATTCTTAGGTAATAGACGCCTTC
This sequence comes from Mammaliicoccus sp. J-M41, assembly GCF_022385935.1. Lineage (NCBI taxonomy): Bacteria > Bacillati > Bacillota > Bacilli > Caryophanales > Staphylococcaceae > Mammaliicoccus > Mammaliicoccus sp. J-M41. The sequence goes on from NZ_JAJNIR010000003.1 coordinate 15,301, forward strand.
ACTTATTTCATATTTAAAATCATAAGTAATACGTTCATAATCCCAATGTCCTCCAGCAATAAAACCATGTTTATTCATAACATCTTTTAATAGCTCTTGTTCAATGATAACCTTTTCAAGACCTGTATTATCAAATACCATGTATTTTTCCTCCCTCTAAGTACCTTTAAGTTTATTTTATGATAAAAGCGCCAATGTTGCAATGTACATTTATATTTAACAAATATGACAACATTTCGATTGATTTAGGTAAATGTTTTCCTGTAAAATGATATAATTGAATATAGGAATAAATGAGGAGGTAAATAGTTGAAAAATATTATCATAAAAGTTGTAGCAATAACTATTTTAATCATTGTACTCTTTTATTTATTCTATTCACCTAAATTAGAATTTGATGTTTTAAAGAATCCTAACTACTCTCATGATAAAGCAAATGAGAATTATTATGAGCAACAAGCCGAGAAATCAACTGGCAATGCAAAGTTGAAAGAAGGCGTAGGTACATATGTCTATAAAAATATTAAAGAAGTCATAAATGATTTAGGACAACCAGATAGGGTATATAAGGCAGAGCACGGTAGAAAGAATTATGTCTTTAAAAATAAAGAGCATTATTATTTAATATCTACTAAAAATGATAAAGTCTCTTCAGTATTTGCTACAGGAAATAAAGTGAATGTTTCACCAATTAAAATGAAACAAGATGCAACAAAGCTTTTTAATGGTACAAATATAGATATGGAACCAGTTGTTGAAAGTACATATGGTAAATATCAATTAGAATTATCTGAACGTGATATCAAGACACAATTATTGATTAAATATGGCAATGTTTATACACAAGTCTTAATTGATAGTGAAACAAATGAAGTGATGGGCGTACAGTTTATGGATTCAGATGTTGTCATTGAAAATGCACCTTTTTCAATGTCTAAAATAAAAGGTGATAAAGAGCACAAACTAAAGAGAACAGACAAACAAGACTTCCAAGCTCATATAAATAAAGATTTATCACTTCTTGAAATCGTAAATGAAATTAGAGAAATGAAAGATGTCAAACCATTACAGATTAATGATCAACTTACGTATATAACACAAATGGAAGCAGATTTAATTGAAGATGATATAGATGAAGAAGAGGCAGTTAAATCCCTAGAAGACGGCATCACAAAACATATCAATAATCAAAAAATTGAATATGAATCTATTAACCAAAATTTAGCTTACAATTTCTATGATGTACCAACACTTATCAATAGCTGGTTAAACAACAATACTTATAGAGAAAAGTTATTAGGTAGTCAATATGATGAATTTGGTGCTGGTAATTCTCGCGAATACTATTCACTTGTTTTTAAAGAAAATAAAGAATAAGGGGGAATCATATTATGTTTACTGCAGAAACAGTTGATATACTTGATCAATCAGATGAACTAAGCGCATGTATTAAAGATTCATATATTTATCAAGAATATATCGAAGCAAAACATCAACTGGAAACAAATTTTGAAGTTAAAATATTAAGACAAAAATTTGATCAAATAAAATCACATTATGATGATTGTTTAAGATTTGGCAGATATCATCCTGATTACAGTAGAGTCATGAAAGAAACAAGACAACAAAAGAGGGCATATGAAATGCATCCAGTTGTTTCTGAATTTAAGACTAAAGAAACTGCATTACAAGATTTATTAGATGAAGTGATTAGCATTGTTTCTTATTCAGTCTCCAGCAATGTTAAAGTGGATACGGGTAATCCATTCTTTAGTAGTGAGTCACATGGTGGCGGTTGTTCTACTGGTGGTTCTTGTGGATGTTCAACATAACATAAAAAAGCTTTCCATTTGTCATTTGACAGATGGAAAGCTTTTTAAATTAGTATTGTTTTTTTATTAAGAAGTGCGCAGTATCTGGGCGATCGGTTACAATCGTATGTGCGCCTTTTTGGATTAAATCATCCATTGTATCGATTTGATTTACAACCCAATAAGCAACAGATATATTGAGTGATGTTAAAAATTGAATGAAACCTTCTGAGTCTAAAGGAAGGCCTTTAGCTTGTGTTGGTATTTGGAATGTATCAGATTTAGGTTGATACGTATGACCATATCCTGATTGGTAAGCTAAGAACGCTTTAGCCACTTCGCTTTGACCTGTACCTAATGCAATGGAATCTTGAGCATATAAATTAAAGCGATCAATTTGTTTATCATAGAAACTCGTAATATTAACGCGATCTTCAGCTTTAAGGTCTGTAATTAAACGATATAAGTGTGATGGTGCTAAACTACCACTATATGACTCAGGGTGGTCTTTAATATCTATATTTACTAAGACATCTGGATATTCAGTTAATAACTCTTTTAAAGTGACGATTTTAGCTTTTGCATCTCCTCTATAAGGATGCTCGTTATTAATATCTTTGAAGTGGTATCCGAAATCTAATTGGCGAAGTTCTTCTAATGTATGATCACCTACATAGCCTGAACCGTTACTTGTACGATCAACAGTGTCATCATGTGTTACGACAAGTACTTCATCTTTAGTAAGTCGAACGTCTACTTCAAATCCAGTTACTTCGTATTTGAGTGCATGATCAAAAGCTAAGCGTGTATGTTCTGGTCTTAACGCCATGCCTCCACGATGAGCGAATACATAAGGAGCTGGTTGTGTAAAGAATGGTTTAATTGTACGTGGTTTAACGTTTGATGTTGCTTTTGTCACAATCCAAGAACCCGCAACAATGCCTCCGATAAGACCTGTTGTTTTTAATAAATTAATTTTTGACATGTTATCCTATCCTTTCGAAATGCAAATAAAGACTTATATATATTCTATCAAATTGATTTAAGATAAGAAAGCAAGTCACATACGCTTGAAGTTATCTTCTTTCATCATTTTATAGAAAGTGCTAATATAAAAATAAAAAGCGTTAGGAGGTTATTTTGATGGAATTAGTAGAACGAATCAGTATTGTCGTATATTTAAAGAATATGAAACACGAACGACAATTACGCAAGTTTGGTAATATATACTTTGCACATAGAAAAGAACAATACGTCATGTTATATACAAATGAAGATAAAATAGACGATACTGTTCAACATTTAATGAAACTAAAATATGTTAAAGATGTAAAAGTTTCACCATTTAAATATGTTAAAAGAGATTACTCTAATTCAAATACGGACAAAAAAGAGTATTTAAACTTTTAACTACTGAAGCGGTGGCAAGTATCTTTCAAGTCTTAATACACCTTTTAAATAGGCGAAGTAAAGTTCATCTTCAGCGAAATCAGCACGTGATTTAACATCAAGACCTTTAACTTGTATGTGATATGCATTAGCCCATTCATTGATTAAATCGAATTTCTTATTTGAATCAGGGTACGGATATTTAATACCTTCCATTATCATGTAAATCGCTTGGAAATGTTGACCTTTAGTAGGCTTCATAATGATACAAGCTGAAGATAGTTTCTCCTTAGATAATGGTGTATGTAACATAATAATGTCGGAAATACGTTCATGGTTATATTCGATTAACGTTTGAAATTCAAATAAATCAGTTAGACCATGACCGATGACGATAAATGATTGTTTCATTTTTATAAACCTCGTTTTCGTTTAAATACTATAAGGATAAGTATAAATAATAATTAATAATAAAGAAAGTGATGATTAACATTGAGAGTAATAGGTGGAAAATACAAGAGACTTCATATAAAAACAATAGATGGTCAATCAACGAGACCGACAACAGATAAAGTGAAAGAGAATATCTTTAATGGCCTTCAAGATTTAGAAGGTATCGGGTTAGATTTATTTGCAGGTAGCGGTGGACTTGGTATCGAAGGATTATCTAGAGGTTTAGATAAAGTGATTTTTGTGGACGGTAATTTCAAAGCAACTAAAATGATAAAAGAAAATTTAAACACATTACATATACCTGAAACTCAATACGTAGTTTATAAAAATGATGCAATTAGAGCGTTAAAAGCTTTAAATAAACGCGATATTAAGTTTGATTATATATTTCTAGATCCACCTTATAGAAAATCGCTTATTGATCAATCATTAGAAAAAATTCAAGCGTTTGACTTATTAAATGTAAATGGTACAATAATTTGCGAATTTGATAAAAGTGAAGACATAGATACGGGTGCGTTCAAAGTTCTCAAAAAGTATGAATATGGACTGACGCATGTTATGTTGCTAACAAAAGGAGAAGACAATGACTAAGAGAATAGCAGTTGTTCCAGGTAGCTTTGATCCAATAACATTAGGACATATTGATATTATTAAGCGTAGTGCTAAAATATTTGATGAGATTCATGTTTCTGTATTGAAAAACAGTTCTAAAAAAGGGTTATTTAGTACTGAAGAGCGTGTTGAATTAATTAAAGAAGCGGTACAAGATGTACCAAACATAGTGGTTCATTCATTTCATGGTTTACTTGTAGACTTTTGTAAAGAAATAAATGCTAACACGATTGTAAGAGGATTAAGAGCTGTTAGCGACTTTGAGTATGAAATGCAATTGACATCTATGAATAAAAAATTAGATGATGACATTGAAACATTATATATGATGACAAATAATCATTATTCATTTATAAGTTCAAGTGTTGTGAAAGAAGTTGCACAATTTGACGGCGATATTTCGGAATTTGTTCCTGAAAATGTGAATAAAGCACTGAAAGAAAAAATTAAAAATAAAGAGTCATAATAAAAAACGCATGCATATGTCATGCGTTTTTTATTATGACTGGTTTATTAAAATCAGTATCAGAATCACCTGAAATATATTGATATAAATCTGTTGCTTTAATTTCATTAGTGAAGTGAGTTGCTGTTTGTTTATTAACATTTGTAACGATAGGTAATGGACATGATTCTTTAATAGATTTTAAATATGCTTGTCCTTTTTTAGACATTGCAAGTACACGTATGGCAGTTGGATTATATTCAGAAACTTGTTCGTTCGTAACATTTAATAAAATTGCGGTTAACAAGCGTTGTATTCTTGTCCACGTATATCTCTTAGATTTGAGCTTTTGTACAAACATTTCAAAGTTCGTACTATCTTTAATTTCTTTTTTAACTTTATATTCTAATCCTTCAGTCATCATATATATGTCTCGCAATTCTTCATGGGTAGCTCTTAATATTGTCCATTTTAATAATGGGAAAAAGTGATCCCAGTTAACTGCATGAGCGTGTTTTAATATATTTGAACTTGTTGTCGGTAAACTTAATTGATATGTATCGTCCTGTCTGAAATAGGCGTTACGTATAGAAGTTGCACTTGAAATGTGTGTTGTTTCGTTTAAATGAGCATCTAAATACATATTATCTATTCTTTGAATCGTTGTTGGTTCTATTGCTAAGTTATGCTGCATAATATGTTTCACATATTCAATTGCGAGTAAATTATTTGAACCTTTAAGCATTTGATTATGAGGTATTAATTCTGAAATAATTCTCGGGTGTGATTTACCTTCTTTCAGCATTTGTTTGTATTTTTCACTTTTAGATACTTGTTCTATTTCTTTAATGACATGTTTAATATCGTCAATATTTCCAGATTCGCTTCCGAAAGATAATGTGTCACATCCAAGTTGTTCTGCTATTTGAACGCTGCCTTTAGCAAATAAATCACCAGATGATATGGCATATACAAGTGGTAATTCAATGACTAAATCTACATATTGAATGGCCATTTCGGCACGCTTAAACTTACTTAAAATTGCTGGTTCTCCACGCATTGTAAAAGAACCACTCATAATAGAAATAGCAACATCACTTTCTGTTAATTTTCTAGAAGATTCTGCGTGATATACATGCCCATTATGAAATGGATTATATTCTGTTATTAAAGCAACACTTTTCATTTGCATTTCCTCCCATTTCACTTCATCATAAGTATTGTATCAGATAATGAATGTTAAGAAAAAATCTTGACAAACATTGTCGTTAAGGTTACAATAATTTTTGTGTTTGTAAGAGGTGAACCCAGATGAAGTGGTCAATAACACAACTTAAAAAATACCAAAACGAACCATTTACTTTTGATAAAGAAATCGATATGAAATACCTTATTGATAGGGTAGATGAACTTATCGATATATCTCCAATAAAAGTAACAGGAGACGTTCAAGTGCGAATGCATGAGATAATTGTCAATCTTGACATTAATGGTGTATTGACGTTACCATGTGCCCGTACTTTAAAGCCAGTAGAGCTACCATTTGATACTACATCAGTAGAAATATTTGAGCTAGATGAATTTAGTGAAAGTAATAATAATGATGACGAATTGAGACATAAACTCGAAGGCGGCATGATTAATTTATTACCAATCATTGAAGAACTTGTTATTTTAGAGAAACCGTTACAAGTATTCTCTGAAGGTAGCGAAGATATTTCAATGGCAGGCGATGGTTGGGAAGTTATTGGCGAAGATCAAATTGAGTCAACCGAAGATTCAGAACAAGAAACTGAAAAGAAAGTTGATCCAAGACTTCAAAAATTACAACAATTCTTCGATGACGAAAAATAATCGGAAAAGTGTTTATAAAATTTAAGGAGGAATAAGACATGGCAGTTCCAGCTAGAAGAACTTCAAAAACAGCTAAAAGAAAACGTCGTACGCATTTCAAAATCTCAGTACCAGGTATGGTAGAATGTTCAAACTGTGGAGAAATGAAATTATCTCACCGTGTATGTAAAGCATGTGGATCATACAAAGGTAAAGAAGTCGTTTCTAAATAATAATTAATATTTAAACACCTAAACTAAGGTGCTTAAGACTGTCATCAATGTCTTTGACTTTGTTGGCAGTCTTTTTTCGTATATAATATTTTTATATCATAATGAGAAGATGAGGTGTTACTATGGAAGAAATTACTTCAGTTCAAAATAATAAAATTAAACAAATGAATAAATTAAAAAAGAAAAAAGAACGAGTTAAACAAGGGCAATTTCTTATTGAAGGTTTTCATTTAATTGAAGAAGCTTATCATAGTCAACTGAATATCGTTACATTATTAGCAGTAGATTATGCAAGAGTTGATGAGAAAATTGTTGAATATGCAAAGGAAGCATATGTCATTAATTTTAAAGTGGCAGAATCATTATCTGACACAACGACACCTCAAGGTATATTTGCGGTTGTCGAAATGCCTACATACGAAACGAGTAATTTTAAACAAGTCCTTGTATTAGATAGAGTACAAGATCCAGGTAATATGGGCGCGTTGATTCGTAACGCTGACGCTGCAGGTATGGACGCTGTTATTTATTCAAAAGGTAGTGCAGACCCGTATCAAGATAAAGTATTACGTGCTTCACAAGGTAGTGTCTTTCATTTACCAGTTGTTGAGCAAGATATATTTGAATTTATGGAACAATTTGATGGCGAAACTTACGGAACAAGTCTTCAAAATGCAGTTGAATATCGAGAAGTCAAAAGTCATACAAACTTTGCGTTAATCATGGGGAATGAAGGTGCTGGCGTTGATTCAGAGATACTTGAACAAACGACTAAGAATCTTCATATACCGCTATATGGCAAAGCTGAAAGTTTAAATGTAGCTGTATCTTGTGGTATCTTGCTTTATCATTTGAAAGGTTGACCAATTATATAATATTTAATATAATGATTTCATAATCAATATGAGCTTACAAAAGGACGTAAATTAATGTTTACACATGACAAGGGAATGGATTCGAGACTGAAAAATCCTATGTTGTAACTTAATTTTTTTCATCTTTTTAGCTACTTAAAGAAATTTAAGTCGGAATGTAGATCCGTTATCAACATATAAGTGTATGCATAACTATGTATAAATTTGGGTGGTACCACGGAAGACTTCGTCCCTCTATATTTGAGGAGGCGGAGTCTTTTTTTCGACCAAAATAGGAGGATATATATGTCATTACGAGAAAAGTTATCTGAATTAAGACAAGATGCGCTTGTAAGAATTAATGAAGCAAAAGCAGAAAGATCATTACAAGACGTGAAAGTAAATTATTTAGGTAAAAAAGGCGTTATTACAGGCCTTATGAAAGAAATGAAAGAATTACCTAAAGAAGAAAGACCAGAATTTGGTCAACTTGTGAACGAAGTACGTAAAGCTGTTGAGAAAGAAATCGAAGCTAAACAAGTACTTTTAGAAGAGGAAGCATTAAACCAACAATTAGAGAATGAAACAATCGATGTAACGTTGCCTGGTAGAAAAGTAAGTTTAGGTGCGAAACATCCACTAACTAAAATCAATGAAGATTTAGAAGATTTATTTATTGGTTTAGGTTATGAAATCGTTGAAGGTTATGAAGTAGAATCTGACTATTATAACTTTGAAGCACTTAATTTACCAAAGTCTCATCCAGCACGTGATATGCAAGATACTTTTTATATTTCAGAAGAAATCTTAATGCGTACACATACATCTCCTGTACAAGCGAGAACTTTAGAAAAACGTAATGGTGTTGGACCAGTTAAAATCATCTGTCCAGGTAAAGTTTACCGTAGAGACTCTGATGATGCGACACACAGTCATCAATTCACACAAATTGAAGGTTTAGTCGTAGCTGAAAATATCAAGATGAGTGACTTAAAAGGAACATTAGAATTATTAGCACGTAAATTATTTGGTAAAGATCGTGAAATTAGACTAAGACCAAGTTTCTTCCCATTCACTGAACCGTCAGTTGAAGTAGATGTGTCATGTTTCAAATGTAAAGGTAAAGGATGTAACGTTTGTAAACAAACAGGTTGGATAGAAGTTCTTGGTTCAGGAATGGTACATCCAAATGTATTAGAAATGGCAGGCTTTGATTCAAATAAATATTCTGGATTTGCTTTTGGTTTAGGACCAGACAGAATGGCAATGTTGAAATATGGAATTGAAGATATTAGACATTTCTATACAAATGACGTGAGATTTTTAGAACAATTTAAGCCTGTAGAAGATGGTGGTGAAGCATAATGTTAGTAAGTAAAGAGTGGTTAAGTGAATATATAAATATAGATGCTAATACTGAAGATTTAGCTGAGAAAATTACAAGAAGCGGTATTGAAGTTGATAGTGTTACACATTATGGAGACGATATTAAAAAATTAGTCGTTGGACATGTGGTTTCTAAAGAGAAACATCCAGAAGCAGATAAACTGAATATTTGTATAGTGGATGTTGGTGAAGAAGAACCCGTACAAATCGTTTGTGGTGCACCAAATGTAGATAAAGATCAATATGTCATCGTTGTAAGAGTAGGTGGTCGTTTACCTGGTGGCGTTAAAATTAAAAGAGCTAAATTACGCGGTGAAGTATCAGAAGGTATGATTTGTTCATTACAAGAAATAGGTATTGATCCAAATGTTATGCCTAAAAAATATGCAGATGGCATTTACGTCTTCTCAAACGAACCAACGCCTGGTAGTGATGCTCTAGAAGCATTATTATTAAATGACGATGTATTAGACTTTGATTTGACACCAAATAGAGCAGACTGTTTAAGTATGCTTGGTGCTGCACATGAAGTGAGTGCATTATATGGCAATGACATACAATACCCAAATACTTCTTTAGATGAATCTGAAGAGAAAGCTAGTCAATCATTATCAGTGACTGTTCAAGATCAAGAAGGTGTTCCATTCTATGCAGCTAGAGTTGTTAAAAATGTAACAATTGCACCATCTCCATCATGGATGCAGTCTAGATTAATGAAAGCTGGCATCCGTCCAATTAACAACGTGGTAGATGTTTCGAATTACGTACTTTTAGAGTATGGTCAACCGTTACACATGTTTGATCAAGATCAAATTGGGTCAGATCAAATTGTTGCACGTTATGCACATGAAAATGAAAAAATCACAACATTAGATAATGTTGAAAGAGAACTACTAACTTCAGACCTTGTTATAACAAATGGTGAAGAACCAATTGCAATCGCTGGTGTAATGGGTGGCGATTTCTCAGAAGTTACAGAAAACACTCAAAATGTCGTAATCGAAAGTGCATTATTTAATGCTACAAATGTTAGACAAACATCAAGACGATTAGGCTTAAGAAGTGAAGCTTCAAGCAGATTCGAAAAAGGTATTGCGAGTGAAAGAGTACTCGACGCTTTAGATAGAGCAGCAAAATTATTACAAGATATTGCTGGTGGAACTGTGTTAAGTGAAGTTGTATCAGACGGTAATTTACCAGAATTGTCTCGTACGATAGACATTACGACACAAGATGTTAATCAATTAATCGGTTTCGACCTTTCTACAGATGAAATTAATACAATATTTAATCGTTTAGGATTTGAAACGATTGTATCTGACGATGCCTTTAAAGTAGAAGTGCCATCAAGAAGAAATGATATTTCGATTAAAGCAGACTTAATCGAAGAGGTTGCGCGTATTTACGGATATGATCAATTACCTTCGACATTGCCAAACTTTGATAATGCAACTGCTGGCTATTTAACAGATAACCAATTGAAGACACGAAAAGTTAAAGAAATTCTTGAAGGTGCTGGTTTAGATCAAGCTATTACGTATTCATTAGTTCGTAAAGATGTTGCTCAAAACTATACTTTAGAACAACAAGAAGTTGTAGAACTTATGATGCCTATGAGTGAAGATCAAGCTGTATTACGTCAAAGTTTATTACCTAGATTAGTTGACGCTACACGTTATAATGTTGCGCGTAAGAATAAAAACGTTGCTTTATATGAACTTGGTAAAGTGTTCTATAGTAACGGAAAAGATCAATTACCAACAGAAGTTGAATTTTTAAGTGGTATTTTAACAGGACAATATACAAGTAATAAATGGCAACAAAAAGATGAACCTGTTGATTTCTTCTTAGTAAAAGGAATTGTAGAACGTCTTGCAGAACAATTAAACTTAACGTTCACTTATGAAGCGACGACATTAGACTTATTACATCCAGGTAGAACAGCATACGTTAAATTGAATGATGAAGTTGTTGGTTTAATAGCAGAGCTACATCCTAAAGTTGAAAAAGAAAATGACTTAGACCGCACTTATGTGTTTGAGTTAAACTTCACAAAAATCTTAGGACAACCTGTTGGCAAAATTGAATACGAAGCGATTCCAAAATTCCCAGGAGTTTCAAGAGATATTGCACTAGTTGTTAACACAGAAGTTACGGCAGCTACACTTATTCATACAATTAATGAAAATGGTGCAGATATATTAAATAACGCAGAAGTATTTGACGTTTACGAAGGCGAACATATGGAACCAGGCAAGAAATCGGTCGCAATTCGCTTAGATTATTTAGACGTTAATGAAACATTGACAGAAGATAAAGTTTCAGCAGTACACGAGCAAATCTTAACAGCATTAGAACAAAATGGTGCGACATTAAGAGCATAAGATATACAAATAAACACAGCAATCTGAAGGATCATATCAGATTGCTGTGTTTTTATATTATTTTTTTCGCTTGTTTGTTGAATTTGTCAGTTGTTTACCGATAAACCAAATTAAATAGCAAATAATGATTAGAGCAAGTATGACTTGCCAACTGAATGTAATAAGTAACATATTAATTTCTCCTTTTTCGATTAATAAGGTCTAATACTTTATCTCTATTTTTAAAATGTGTTTTCGTAATTTTATCTAACTGTTGCATGTCATATTTTTGGACGATTTTTGCTGCTTCTAGATCTACTTTATTACTTGCGCCTTTAGGAATAATGACATTTAAAGATTTTGCTAATTGATCCATGTGTTTAACAAATGCATATCTTGCGATAATACTTGCTGCAGCAATTGCGATAGATTTTGATTCACCTTTTGTTTCAAAGTGTGTAATGTCTTTACGTGGCATTTGACCAATAATGTATCGTTCATAAGTGCTTGCTTGTACAAACTGGTCAATCACAATTTGTTCTAATTCTTGTTCGTCGATTCGTGAGATGACATTTTTAATAGCTTGATTGTGAAGAACTGCTTTCATTTTAACTTGACTCCAACCTTCTGCTTGCTTTGTATTGTAATTGGGATTATCAAGTACAATTAGAGAATGAGGGCATATTTGTATAATTTGTTCAGCTAGTTCTACAATTTTTGGATCAGTTAAAGACTTGGAGTCCATCACACCGATTTCTTTTAATATTTTAGCGTTTTGTTTAGATACATATGCTGCACATACTGTGAGTGGGCCAAAATAATCGCCACTGCCTGCTTCATCACTACCAATTGTATTATGTATATCAAATTCATGTTTTTTTGGAGCTGGTGTTGCTTTAGATGGTGATGACGTTATGTTTTGTTTAAGTACTTCACTTGCTACTTGTTCTGCATCTTTACCTTGAAACATTATTTTTTTTGAACGGTATATTTGGACTTGTGTACTTTTTATTTTCTTGCGGGCTAAAGTGCCAGTTGGTAAGTTCTTTGTTTCCATATTATATTGTTTTATAAGTTGATCGATTGTATTGGAGTCAATTGTTTTTACGATGTTTGCCACTTTTAAGTCCTGCCTTTTTAATTTTTTCTATAAATAGAGTAGCATAAATTTATGATATAAACGAATTTTCTCAAATCAAGTTGGTGGATATTCATACACAAATGAACTTATGTCATGTATAATATAGTATGATTACATATATAGAAATCCATTTATAATTTGAACAGGGGTAGTATAATGAGTGAAAATAAAAATAGAGTGACAGTGGTTATAAATGATCAACATTATACAATTATTGGTGAAGACGATCCATCACATATTCGATATGTAGCTGGTAGAGTGGATGAAAAGTTGCAAGCGCTCGGGCAATTAAATGCAGGCTTGGATACAACGCGTAAATCTGTTCTTACAGCTGTTAATGTTATGCATGAATATGTTAAATTAGAAGAAGAAAATGAAAACTTAAGAGAAGAAATCAAACAATTAAAAAATAAAGGACATTTAGAATGATAACATTACTTATATTTTTATGTTTAATTATAGGTGTCATCATTGGATATAGACGTAGTTTAGTATTACAATCATTACATTCTATCGGCACGATTAGTTCATTGGTGATTGCCAGCATTTGTTACGCACCATTTAGCAAGCAATTGCATTTAATATTACCTTATCCGAGTGCGTCTACAGAAGGTAAGAATGCAATATTTAACAGTATTAATAATGAGAATGCATTTTATAATATTATGGCGATTCTCATTTTATTTGTTTTTACTAAAATAATTTTACAAATTGTAGCAACAGTATTTGATTTTTATCATCAAATGGAATTTGACGGTAAATATGCAAGGTATTATGGTATCGTACTTGGATTTATAGAAGCATATTTAGTTGTAATTATCATACTAGCAGCAGTTGCGGTAATCCCCGTAGCACCTTTTATAGATGCATTACAACAATCTTCTATTGGAAATGCAGTATTAACAAAGACACCATTCTTATCTGATCAATTAGTAAAATGGCTTTCAAATTAAATGAATTCATATTGAAAAAAGTCATGGGAGAACCTATGACTTTTTTTACGGAGGAATAGACATGTTAACAAAAAAAGATATCGTAAAAATGTTAGAAACAATTGCAATATACATGGAAATTAAAGGTGAGAATCCATTTAAAGTATCAGCATACAGAAAAGCAAGTCAATCATTGGAAACAGATGAAAGAACGTTAAACGAAATTGAAGATGTGACATCATTAAAAGGCATTGGTAAAGGTGTAGGCGATGTCATAAATGAATATATAGATAATGGGACACAAAGTTATTTAGATGAGTTAAAACAAGAAATTCCAGAAGGACTTATTCCATTATTAAAAATACCTGGATTAGGTAGTAAAAAAATTGCGAAATTATATAAAGAATTAGATATAAAAAATAAAGAAGATTTAATCAAAGCGTGTGAAAATAATCAAGTGTCCGAATTACCAGGTTTTGCGAAAAAGACTGAACAAAAACTTCTTGAAGAAGCGAAAGTGTTAGGGCAACGACCTGAAAAATATCCAATCAATACTATGATTAAAACACATGAAGTTATTAATCAATTTTTAGATAATATTGAAGACATTATTCAATATCAAGTTGCAGGTAGTTTCAGAAGAATGAAAGAAATGAGCAAAGACTTAGATTATATTATTTCGACTGAAGAACCTACAAAAGTACAACAAGCACTACTTGATTTTCCAGATATTAAAGAACAAATTGCTGTTGGACAAACGAAAGTTTCTCTAGATTTACAAATTGAAGATGATGTTATTGGTGTTGATTTTAGACTGATTCAACCAGAAGCTTTCTATCATACATTGCAACATTTTACAGGTTCTAAAGACCATAATATAAAAATTAGACAACTTGCTAAACAAAAAAATGAAAAAGTAAGTGAGTATGGTATAGAAGAAGCAAATGGTAATATCATTACTTATCAAAGTGAAAAGGAAATTTATGATCATTTTAACGTGCCATATATACCACCAACAATGCGTGAGGATGGTACAGAATTTGATAAAGATATTCAAGATATCATACAGTTAGAAGATATTAATGGTGATATTCATATGCATACAACTTATAGTGATGGTGCATTTAAACTTGAAGAAATGATTGAAGCGGCAATTGAACGTCAATATCAATTTATTTGTATTACAGACCATTCTAGAAGTTTAGCAGTAGCAAATGGATTATCTATTGAACGTTTATTGGAACAAAACGAAAAAATTAAAAAACTAAATGAATCATATAAAGAAATTGATATTTATAGTGGTACAGAAATGGATATTAAACCAGATGGTAGTTTAGATTATCCAGATGACGTATTGAAAGAATTAGATTATGTGATTGCAGCAATCCACCAAAGTTTCAATCAATCTGAAGAGGAGATTATGAATAGACTTAGAACTGCATGTGAAAATCAATATGTCAGACATATAGCACATCCGACAGGTAGAATTATTGGCAGAAGAGAAGGATATCGTCCTAATATTGATGAACTTATTAAAATGGCAAGAGATACTAATACAGTATTAGAACTGAATGCTAATCCACAACGATTAGATTTAAACGCTGACGTATTAAAAAATAATCCTGACCTAATGATTACAATTAATACGGATGCCCATCATATTGATCATTTTGATTTCATGAAATATGGTGTTGGAACGGCTCAAAAAGGTTGGGTTAAAAAATCACAAGTTATTAATGCTAAATCACGTGAGGCATTTAAAAAATGGATCCAATCAACAAAATAAAGTATTAAAAGAAGAGGGAAGATAATATGAATGAGAAAACATTAAAAGTTCTTGAATATCCCTTAATTATTCAACAATTGTCTACTCATGCGACAAGTGATATTGCTGAACGCCTTATTAACGAACTTAAACCAAGTGATGAACTTGAAACAGTTCAGCAAAGTATAAATGAAACAGACGAAATGACTCAAATTTATAATAAACATAGAGTACCTGGTTATTCAGGCCTAAAAGATATTAAGTCTTATGTAAGACGTGCAGAAATTGGCAGTTTGTTAAACGTTGAAGAATTAAACCAAATTAAACGTAATATTCAAGTTCAAAATAGATTCAAAACATTTTACGCTAGTATCGTTGATGAAGATGAAGCAATCCTTTATCCAAATATCGATGGTTATGTAGCGCAATTGCCAGTATTAAGTGACTTGCTGAATCAAATAAGTGAACAGTGTGATGAGCACGATTTGTTTGATACAGCAAGTCCGAAATTAGCTGAATTGAGACATCAAATTAAAAAAACGAACGATCGCATTAAATCAAGATTAGAGCAAATGGTTAGATCTTCAGCTAATCAGAAGAAATTATCGGATTCAATTGTTACGGTTAGAAATGATAGACATGTACTTCCGGTTAAAGCAGAATATCGTCAAGATTTTAATGGTATCGTGCATGATCAATCTGCATCTGGCCAAACATTATATATTGAACCAAGTGCAATTGTTGAAATGCATAATCAAATTGCTCAAGTTAAAGCTAAAGAAAAAGAAGAAAAAGATAGATTGTTATATATACTGACAGAACAAGTAAGCGAAGTAGGCTATGAATTACTTTCAAGTACAGAAGTTATGGGGCATTTAGACTTTGTGACAGCAAAAGCTAAATTTGGTGCAACTATTAAAGCTACTAAACCAATCATATCTGAAGATAGAGCAATATATTTACCTAAAGCAAGACATCCATTAATTAATCAATCAGAAGTTGTTAGCAATACGATTGAATTTAAAGAAGACATTAATGCTGTTATTATTACAGGTCCTAATACTGGTGGTAAGACCGTTACCTTAAAAACAGTTGGTTTAATCACGTTAATGGCACAATCTGGTTTGTTAATTCCGACATTAGATGGCGCAATTATAACAATATTTAAGAAAGTATTTTGTGACATTGGTGACGAACAATCTATTGAACAATCGTTATCGACTTTTTCATCACATATGAAAAATATCGTCAACATTATTGATCAAGCGGATAAAGACTCATTAATTTTATTTGATGAATTAGGAGCAGGAACTGATCCGAGTGAAGGTGCAGCATTAGCAATGAGTATTTTAGATTATACGATTGAAAGAGATGCTTTAATCATGGCAACAACACATTATCCTGAACTTAAAGCATATAGCTATAATCGAGAGAAAGTGATGAATGCAAGTGTTGAATTTGACGTTGAAACATTAAGACCAACTTATAAATTATTAATGGGTATACCAGGACGCTCAAACGCATTTGAAATCTCTAAAAAATTAGGGCTAAAAAATGAACTCATCAATCATGCAAAATCACTGATTGGTCAAGATGAAAAAGAAATCAATGTCATGATAGAATCACTTGAGAAAAATGCTAAATCTGTTGAAAATGATCGTATTGAAGTTGAAAAATTAAAACAAGAATCTATAGACTTGCATCAATCATTAACGCAAGAATTACAACGCTTTGAAAACTTCAAAACACAATTGATGGATGAAGCGAGAAATAAAGCCAATCAAGAAGTTAAACAGAAGACTGAAGAAGCGGAAACAATCCTTCAAGAACTAAGAGATATGAGAGATAATTCAGCTGCAAATGTAAAAGAGCATGAATTGATTGAGCGAAAGAAACGACTTGATAATCAATATACATCGCAATCTCTGAAACAAAATGTTAAAAAAGAACGTCACGATAAGATTGAAAAAGGTGATGACGTTAAAGTATTATCATACGGTCAAAAAGGTGAAGTTATCGATGTGATCAGCGATGAAGAAGTTGTTGTTCAGATGGGTATACTAAAAATGAAAATAGAAGTAAAAGATTTAGAAAAACTAGATAAAAAGAAACAACAACCAAGCAAAGTTGTTCCTAGAACGAATCGCTCTACAATAAAAATGGATTTAGATTTACGAGGTTACCGATATGAAGATGCTATGTTAGAATTAGACCAATATATCGATCAAGCAGTACTTTCTAATTACGGTACAGTGAACATTATTCATGGTAAAGGTACAGGTGCATTACAAAAAGGTGTAGCTGACCATCTTAAAAAACATCGTTCTGTAGAATCATATCGTACAGGTATGCCTTCAGAAGGTGGATTTGGTGTTACTGTTGTAACATTGAAATAAGGAGGAAACATATTGGATAATTTTGATATGTATAAACTAGCTAAAGTATTACTCGTTATTTCTGCTTTAACATTTATAGCAGGTATTGCATACTTAATATTTTTATAAGGAGGAATTTTCTTGATAAATACAAATGTCGAAAACCACGTTCTTTATATACAATTAAATCATGGTCCGGTAAATGCTTTAAATGAGGCAGTATTAAATAGCATTATTGAAGCAATTGAAACAGAAGGATTCAATGAAGATGTGAAAGTCATCGTTATAAAAGGTAATGAAAAATGTTTCTCTGCAGGTGCAGATATTAAATCATTCCCAGAACTAACTAAACATGAAAGATTAGATTTAGCTTCTACAAGTGCTAAATTATTTAGATTGATTAAGACATGTCATAAGCCAGTTATCAGTTCAATTCATGGTGTTTGTTTAGGCGGTGGCTTTGAACTTGCTTTAGCATGTGATATGAGATTAATCACGAAAGATACAAAAGTAGGATTACCTGAAATTAACTTAGGTATATTCCCGGGCTTTGGTGGTGTCAGACGATTATCCGCAATGTTAGGACAACATAAAGCTTTACAAGCTGCGTTAACTGGTGAGAATATCAATTTAGAAGAAGTGAAACATTTATTTAATGAAATAGTCGAAGATAAAGAAGCATTAGAACAAGCTACTGAAAAATTAGCTACTACAATCGCTTCTAAATCTTTAGACTCTATTAAAGTCATCAAGCAAATGTCTAATTTAGATTTATCATTAGAAAGTGATCAAATTGAAGAAAGACATTTTGTTGATATTATTGAAAGCGACAATGCAAAAGAAGGTATTGATGCATTTATAAACAAAAGAAAACCTGAATTTAAGTGATTGCTAATATAGTTCATATCAAGTACAATACACTTTGAGCAAACAACATGCATTGCAAAATAAAGCGTGCTATACTCTCATTATCATAAGTTAACAAGGAGGATTTTTCCAATGGCATTATTAAAAGCAACAGATGCAAATTTCGATGAACAAATCAAAGAAGGCGTTAGTTTAGTGGACTTCTGGGCACCATGGTGTGGACCTTGTAAAATGATCGCGCCAGTATTAGAAGATTTAGCTAAAGACGTTGAAGGTAAAGCTAACATCGTTAAATTAGACGTTGATGAAAACCAAGCAACAGCAGCTAAATACGAAGTTATGAGTATCCCAACTTTAATCGTATTTAAAGATGGCGAAGCTGTAGATAAAGTAGTAGGTTTCCAACCTAAAGAACAACTAGAACAAGTACTATCTAAACATTATTAATCGTTACAACCTATGATTAATCCAAACTGTCTACAAAGCATATGACTTTGTAGGCAGTTTTTGTGTGATGATAGATATTTATATAGAACATATGTTTTGGTCAATGTAAATTTTATTGATATAATGAATTTAAAAAGGTAGGTGATAAAGGTGGAAGACTACCAAAAGAAAATTAAGCAAAAACTTGAAGTTTTACCAACAGATCCTGGATGTTACATCATGAAAGATAGACAACAAACGGTTATATATGTTGGAAAAGCTAAACGATTAAGAAACAGAGTTCGTAGCTATTTCACAGGTGCACATGATGAAAAGACAACTCGACTCGTAGGGGAGATTAGAGATTTTGAATTTATCGTGACTTCAAGTGAAATAGAATCTTTATTACTTGAACTTAACTTAATTAAAAAACATCAACCACGTTATAATATATTATTAAAAGATGACAAAAGTTATCCATTTATAAAAATTACAAAAGAAAAACACCCTAGACTTATCGTGACGAGAACTGTAAAAAAAGATTCGGGTAAATACTTCGGACCATATCCTAATGCTTATGCCGCACATGAAACGAAAAAATTACTAGATAGAATTTATCCGTTAAGAAAATGTGTCACAATGCCAAATAAAGTATGCCTTTATTATCATATTGGCCAATGTTTAGGACCTTGCGTTTATCCAGTCGAACAAAGCGAGTATCAAACGATGGTTAAAGAAATTACTGATTTTCTAAATGGTGATGACAAAACAATCGTCAATGACTTAAACGAGAAGATGAATCAAGCGAGTGAAGCTTTGAAGTTTGAAGAAGCGAAAGAATACCGTGACTTAATACAACATATTGAAATGTTAAATTATAAACAGAATATGATGTCAGCAGATATGACAATGAGGGATATATTTGGTTATTCTGTTGATAAAGGGTGGATGTGTATTCAAGTATTCTTTATTAGACAAGGTAAATTAATTGAAAGACAAGCATCTATGATACCTATTATTCAAACTGCTGAAGAAGAATTCTATACATTTATTGGACAATTCTATTCTTTAAATCAACATTTAACGCCTAAGGAAATTCATATTCCGAAAAATTTAGACATTAAAACAGTTGAGTCAGTCGTTGATTCAAAAGTGGTTCAGCCTAAAAGAGGTCAGAAAAAAGAAATGGTGGATCTTGCGATAAAAAATGCGAGCATTTCACTTAAAAATAAATTTGAATTAATTGCGAAAGATGAATCTAGAACGATCAAAGCTATTGAGAACTTAGGAGAGGCTATGGGTATTCAAACACCGATTAGAATTGAAGCATTTGATAATTCTAATATTCAAGGTGTAGATCCAGTGTCTGTTATGATTGCTTTTGTGGATGGTAAGCCAAGTAAAAAGGACTATCGCAAATATAAAATTAAATCTGTAAAAGGTCCAGATGATTACAAGTCAATGCAAGAAGCGGTTCGAAGAAGATATACAAGAGTATTAAAAGAAGGACTACCAATTCCTGATTTAATTATTGTCGATGGTGGTAAAGGACATATGTCTTCAGTGAGAGATGTATTAGAAAATGAACTAGGACTTGATATACCAATTGCAGGTCTAAGTAAAAATGACAAACACCAAACTTCAGAATTATTGTACGGATCACAAGCAGAAATTATACCACTAAAGAAAAATTCTCAAGAATTTTATTTACTTCAACGCATTCAAGATGAAGTGCACCGATTTGCAATTAGTTTCCATAGATCAACACGACAAAAAACATCACTTAAGTCAGCTTTAGATGAAATAGAAGGTATTGGACCAAAACGTAAACAAACATTATTAAAACATTTTGGCTCAATTAAAAAAATGAGAGAATCGAATTTAGAGGATTTTGTTAAAATTGGTGTTCCGAAAAAGGTTGCTCAAAACTTAGTAGATAAGCTTAGTAAATAAATGGTAAAATTACAACAAAAAATCTATATATTTGGGTATGAGAATAATTCTCATGCCCAAATTCATACTTAATGATGTTACAATATACATGTAAATGCTCATCGAATTTTTTTTGGGATGTATGTAATCGTTTTCAGATTATTATATTCTTAATATAACGATAGAGCCATAGATTAAAGTTAGGGGGGACTTCTTTTGGCGTCAAGCGAAAAACAGTTTATTTTACGTCGTATTCATTCATTATTAGGTGTAATTCCTATAGGAATATTCTTAATTCAGCATTTGGTTATTAACCATTTTGCAACGATAAGTCCAGAAGCTTTTAATAAAGCATCAGATTTTATGTGGAATTTACCATTTAAAATTGTATTAGAAGTTGTAGTTATTTATATTCCTATACTATTCCACGCTATTTATGGATTATACATAGCGTTTACAGCTAAAGAAAACGTAGGAAGGCATTCACTATTTAGAAACTGGATGTTCTTATTACAACGTTTAACTGGTATCATATCATTTATTTTCATAGCTGTTCATGTTTACCAAACGCGTATTCAAGCTGCATTAGGTCATCACGTTGACTTTGATATGGTTTCAGATATTTTATCTAATCCAATTTCTGTAACGCTATATGTTATTGGTGTATTAAGTGTTATATTCCATTTCTCAAATGGTTTATGGTCATTCTTCATTACTTGGGGAATTACACAATCACCAAAATCACAACGTTTTATGACTTATGTAACTTTATTTGTATTTATCGTAATTAGTATTATTGGCTTAAGAGCTATTTTTGCATTCGTATAGGATTTATACTTTTTAGGGGAGTGACAATTTTTATGGCAAACAACAAAATCATTGTTGTCGGTGGTGGTTTAGCAGGACTAATGGCAACTATTAAAGCTGCTGAACAAGGTGCGCATGTTGATTTATTCTCATTAGTACCTGTTAAACGTTCACACTCTGTTTGTGCTCAAGGTGGTATTAACGGAGCTGTCAATACTAAAGGTGAAGGCGACTCTGTTGACATTCACTTTGATGACACAGTGTATGGTGGAGATTTCCTCGCTAACCAAACACCTGTAAAAAATATGACTGCAGCAGCACCAAGTATCATACATTTATTAGACAGAATGGGTGTAATGTTTAACCGTACACCAGAAGGACTTTTAGATTTCCGTCGATTTGGTGGTACTTTGCATCATAGAACTGCATATGCAGGTGCAACAACTGGACAACAATTACTATATGCATTAGACGAACAAGTTAGAAGTTATGAAGTTAAAGGTTTAGTTACAAAATATGAAGGTTGGGAATTTTTAGGTATTGTTAAAGATGAGGAAGATGCTGCACGTGGTATCATCGCCCAAAACTTAACAGACTCTAAAATCGAATCATTTGGATCAGATGCTGTAATTATGGCAACTGGTGGACCAGGTATCATATTTGGTAAATCTACTAACTCAATGATTAATACAGGTTCAGCAGCTTCTGTTGTTTATCAACAAGGTGCTAAATATGCAAATGGTGAGTTTATTCAAATTCATCCAACTGCAATTCCTGGTGATGATAAATTAAGATTAATGAGTGAATCAGCTCGTGGTGAAGGTGGACGTATTTGGACGTATAAAGACGGTAAACCTTGGTATTTCTTAGAAGAAAAATATCCTGATTACGGTAACTTAGTACCTCGTGATATTGCGACTCGTGAAATATTTGATGTTTGTGTGAACCAAAAACTTGGTATTAACGGTGAAAACATGGTATACCTTGATTTATCACACAAAGATGCACATGAGTTAGATGTTAAGCTTGGTGGTATAATAGAAATATATGAAAAATTCACTGGTGACGACCCTCGTAAAGTCCCAATGAAAATTTTCCCAGCAGTTCATTATTCAATGGGCGGTATCTGGGTAGACTTTGATCAAATGACAAATATTAAAGGTTTATTCGCTGCTGGTGAATGTGACTACTCACAACATGGTGGAAATAGATTAGGTGCAAACTCTTTATTATCTGCTATTTATGGTGGTATGGTTGCAGGACCAAATGCAGTTAAATATGCTAATAATATTGAAAAATCATATACAGAATTAGATGAAGAAATTTTCCAAAAACGTATAAATGAAGAACAAGAAAAATTCGATCATTTATTACAACTTAAAGGTACAGAAAATGCTTATAAGTTACACAAAGAATTAGGAGAAATTATGACAGCCAATGTTACAGTTGTTCGTCATAATGATAAACTTCTAGAAACAGATAAGAAAATTGTTGAGTTGATGGAAAGATATCAAAATATTGATATGGAAGATACATCTACTTGGAGTAACCAAGCTGTATTCTTTACGCGTCAATTATGGAATATGTTAGTGTTAGCAAGAGTTATTACGATTGGTGCATATAATCGTAACGAATCACGTGGTGCACATTACAAACCAGAATTCCCAGACCGTAATGATGAAGAGTGGTTAAAAACAACGATTGCTCAATTTAGAGGACCTAAAGAAGCACCAGAATTTTCATATGAAGAAGTGGATATTAGTCACATTAAACCTCGTAAACGTGATTACTCTAAGAAATCTAAAGGAGGTAAATAATTATGGCAGACACTCAAACAGTTGAAAACAATGCACAAGGTCAAAACCAAGAAAACAAAACGATTTCAATCATTATCAAACGTCAAGAAAATGATAAATCTCAACCTTATGAAGAAAAATTTGAGATTCCTTATAGACCAAATATGAACGTTATTGCAGCTTTAATGGAAATTCAAAGAAATCCGATTAAGTCAAATGGTGAAAAGACGACACCAGTAACTTGGGATATGAACTGTCTTGAAGAAGTTTGTGGTGCATGTTCTATGGTTATTAACGGTAAAGCGCGTCAATCATGTTCAGCTATTATTGATCAATTGGAACAACCAATTAAACTTGAACCAATGAAGACATTCCCAGTTATTCGTGATTTACAAGTTGACCGTTCTCGTATGTTCGATAACTTGAAAAAAGTTAAAGCTTGGGTACCAATTGATGGTACTTATGACTTAGGACCAGGACCTCGTATGCCTGAGAAAAAACGTCAAACAGCATATGAACTTTCTAAATGTATGACATGTGGTGTATGTTTAGAAGTTTGTCCGAACGTAAACGTGAATAATAATTTCATGGGAGCTCAAGCAATATCTCAAGTTCGTTTGTTCAACTTGCATCCAACTGGAAGCATGACTAAAGATGAACGTATTAAAGCACTTATGTCTGATGGTGGTATACAAGAGTGTGGTAGTTCTCAAAACTGTGTAAATGCTTGTCCAAAAGGTATTCCTTTAACAACATCAATCGCAGCAATGAACAGAGAGGCTACTTTCCAAATGTTTAAATCATTCTTCGGTTCAGATCACGAAGTAAACTAATAAAGATATGAGAGGCTGGGACATAATTTTATGTCTTGGCCTCTTATTTGTTTATTTATATAACATAAAGACCAATTCATTAACTGCAAATAAGCGTATGTGTTATTATTATTAATATAAGTTTGATGAGAAAAGAGGTACAAACAACTATGGAAGAAATTACAAAACAGATTGAATATTCGTTAAGACATATAGTAGAAAGAACGAAATTAAAATCAAGAGGTCAGTTAAAGGTTTATGATATAACACCGCCTCAATTTATTGCTTTACAATGGCTCAATGAGCATGATCAAATTACAATTGGTGAGTTATCTAAACGTTTATTTTTAGCATATTCTACAACAACAGATATAGTAGATAAACTTGAGAAAAAAGAACTCGTTCAAAGAATTCAATCTGAGAAAGATAAAAGAGTATTCCACGTCAAATTATTAGAAAAAGGCACGGCACTTATTGACGAAGTTGTTCAAGCGAGACAAATTTATACTGAAGATCTTCTATCTATTATGGAAGATGAAGATAAAATAAAGTTTAATGAAGCGTTAGAAATTATGTTGAAAAGAATGCGAAGTGAAGATGAATGAATAAACCAATTGGCGTAATCGACTCAGGAATTGGTGGTTTAACAGTTGCTAAAGAAATCATGCGACAATTGCCAAATGAGACGATATTTTATTTAGGTGATATAGGAAGGTGTCCTTATGGCCCGAGAACAAGAGAAGAAGTTAAATCATTTACCATTCAATTAGCTAACTTTTTAGTTGAAAAAGATATTAAAATGCTAGTCATCGCATGTAACACAGCTACTGCGGTTGCTTTGAAACCTTTACAAGAAATGTTATCAATACCCGTGATTGGAGTTATTGATCCAGGTTCAAGAACAGCAATTATGACAACTAAAAATAATCGTGTACTTGTTCTTGGTACTGAAGGGACAATTAAATCTGAAGCATATAGACGAAGTATCAAATCTATTAATCCTCAAGTAGAAGTTAAAGGCGTCGCTTGTCCAGGATTCGTTCCTTTAGTTGAACAAATGAGATATAAAGATCCGACGATTACGAGTATTGTTATCCATCAAACGCTTAAACAGTGGCGATATGATGACTCAGATACAGTAATTTTAGGATGTACACATTATCCACTACTATATGATGCGATTCATCAGTATTTTGATGATGGCAAGACAATTATATCTTCAGGTTTAGAAACAGCAAGAGAAGTAAGTGCATTATTGACTTTTAGTAATGAGCATTCATATTATACACCAAATCCGAAACATCAATTTTTTGCAAATGGTGATGTTGAACATATTACGAGAACGATAAAAGAGTGGCTACATATAGAAGATGCTCGTGTTGAACGAATAACATTGTAAGGAGAGATAAATATGAAAGATATTATTATTGCATCAAATAACCAAGGAAAGATAAATGACTTTAAAACCATTTTTCCAAAAGCAAATGTTATAGGTATTTCTGAAATTGCACCTGATTTTGATGTAGAAGAAACAGGTACAACATTTGAAGAAAATGCAATTTTGAAAGCAGAAGCGGCTTCAAAACAATTAAATAAAATCGTTATTGCTGATGATAGCGGATTATCTGTAAAAGCTTTAAATGGTGAACCAGGTATTTATTCAGCAAGATATGCAGGCGCACAAAAAAATGATCAAGATAATATAGAAAAATTATTAACAAACTTAAAGGGTATAGAAGATAGAGCAGCAGAATTTGTTTGTGCCATTGCTGTAAGTGAGCCTGGTAAAGAAACTGTTACATATGAAGGTAAAGCACCTGGTGAAATTATAGACGAACCACGAGGGGAAAATGGATTTGGCTATGACCCAATTTTCTTTGTACCATCACAAGACAGAACGATGGCAGAATTAACTGCTGCAGAAAAAAGTGCAATCAGTCACCGTGGTAATGCAATTAAATTAATGAATGAAGACATAGGGGAGCGATTCCAATGAAATGGGTAATTGTTAGCGATAATCATGGCGAACAAGGCATACTTCATGAAATATACGAAAAAAATAAAGACGCAGATTTATTTTTACATTTAGGTGATTCTGAATTCGACTATAACGATACAGAACTAAGTTTGTATCAAAGAGTTAAAGGAAATTGTGATTTCGATCCACAATTTCCAATAGAAGAACAAGGTGAAATAGAAGGTATTGGTTATTTCTATACACATGGTCATAGATATGATATTAAAGCATCTAGAGAAGTATTAAGTGCCCATGCTAAAAATAACCATGCTAAATTTGCATTTTATGGACATAGTCATATAGCTTTATGTGAGTCAATAGATGGCGTTTATTGTATCAATCCAGGAAGCATCTCTCAAACAAGAGGACAGTGGGAAGAAACATATGCCATCATCGAATTCGACGAAGCATTAAATAATGCAACTTTAACATATTTAAATAGAAATAATGAAGAAATAGAAAAATTATCATTAGCACTTTAAATATATATTTTGCAAAACAAAAATGGCAAATAGATTTTATTTATTGAGATATTCTTACGAATATCTCAATTTTATTAAAAATTTAGAATAAACTTTCAATTAAACAAAAATTGTTTTATAATTATGAATGTCGTTAATTTTATGTAAAAACTAATAAGTTATGATACGTAGGAGGGGTAGAAATGGGCAGAACACACGTTACATCAGTTATCAATGATGATGAGTTTTGTATAAATAAAAACGAATATAACGACTTACATAAGAACGAAAACATATATGTATTAACAGCAAATGGACTAGTACATGCGAGTGTTATAGAAATATTTGAAGATAAATCTTTGTGTAAAGCCGAAAAAGCCAATACAGTTAAAGTTAATGACATAGTTATCACCGAATAAAAGTAAAATAAAATAACTAAACGTGTAATAATACTTCGAAAGCGATTTAATAAACCTTTTTCTTTTTAAAAAGTATTGATAAATCAGTATCTATTCGATATAATTATTCTTGTGTTGAAAATGTCCTGGTAGCTCAGCTGGATAGAGCAACGGCCTTCTAAGCCGTCGGTCGGGGGTTCGAATCCCTCCCAGGACGTAAATTACCAATATCCCGTTGTATCTCGTTACTTGTAACGTTGATATGACGGGATTTTTTTGTATATGTTTGTACCTTGTTATATGTGGTATTAGAACTTTTACGCCAACGTTATAAAAATTGTATTAACTACAAAGGGTATTCTATAGAAGATTAGTAATAGTAAAGAAGGGTGCATGTGTCAAATAAGTGTCAAAAGTATAATAATGTACAACATGGATCATCAAGTATTTATGTTGTAGATTATTTTCTGTAATTTACATAAAGTGGAAATAAGGTAAATTTATAATATATTATATTTGAGAGAGTACTAAAAGAATAAAAGTCCTTATGAATAAGTTTTTTAACAATTACTTTAGAAATATTGAAACGCTATAGGTTTATAATGATATATTCTTTAATAAGAAAGGAAAATCAACGTTGAAATTGTGGACTTATATTGGTAAAAATGCATTGGTAACTTTAAAGGATGGTCAAGAATTTATTGGTAAAGTTACAAATTACGATGATGAAGTAGATAACGAATCTGGCGAAGATTCTATGCACTTGTCTGTCGGTAAGTCATTATATGATTTTGATGAAAGTGAAATAAAATCTATAGAAATCTTAGATTAGGTACCTGGACAACTAAACATGAAGTTAATGAAGTAAACCAAAAGATTATAATAAATAATAAATAGTATAAAAGGTCAAAGATAAAGCACCTAGCCATTTTTGGCTAAGGTGCTTTGTTATTTCTAATTGAGTAACCATTTTATAATCAACAATTGGTAAGTTATTTTAGAGTATTTAATATTTCATCTTTATTTGACCATTTAAGAATTTGAATTCCTTCATAATCAGCTACTTGTTGTGCTTTTTTCGAAATGGTATTTTCTAAATCATTAGCGATAATTAACATTTGAGAATTTAAATTATTTCTATTTGGTCTATTATTCTTAACATCACGATAAGCAAATAGATCACTTGTTATTCTGTTATAATCCAGGTTATTAGAAAAATTCACAAGCTTTTCTGATTTTAATTTTGTTCCTGGTATTATAAAATCAATTGAATATTTTATACCAGTTTCACCAGGGATTGCCACTTTTGCTGAGCCCGTAATTTCCTCATTATAAAAAAAGTCAAAAACTTCTTCATAAAATAAGTTAGATACATTGGATTTAGTTGTTAAAGTCAAATCGTATATTTTTAATATACCTTGAATTAAATTATGTTTTGATTGTGGAAAGCTGTCACTGTCAACATTTGTTATGATTTCATCATCTTTTAAACTTAAATTAAATTGGTTCAGAATTGAATGAATTAATCTTTTTCGTGTTTTTGTTAAATCAATATCTAACATGTCTAATTCATTAAATGTTTGGCCATCATCTGATAGTCTAATATGATTATCAGGTAATAAATCTGCATATATTCTTATATAGTCATTTAAATGGTTTTTAAATGGAGTAGTTATTTCAGTGGAAGTCTCCAACTTTTTATATTTATAATTTTGTTGTAACCATTCAAAATATGTTTGCATTTTTTGTTCGATGATTTCCATGAAATATCACTCCTTTTATATATTATTTTGCACATTTATATTTTGAATTTTCATTAATGTCTATGATTTGAATATATTATATATAAAGATTTGTTTTTATTCAATGTTGAGCTGATTGAAAGTTGTATTCACTTACGACATAATATTGATGTTATAAATAAAGAATTTAAATCTTTAAATAATCAACTAAAAAACAATTGATATTAATTGATATATTTGGTATATTTTGTAAATTTAATGGAGGGTTGCTTATGACATATATAAATTTTTGGAAGCAAACATTCGATTACAAGAATAAATCAAGTTTTCGTGATTTGTTAGTATGCATGTTTGTAAATATTATCATTTTAGTGCTTATTATGGCGCTTGGTGTGATTGTGCCAATTACTTGGGAAAATAGTATTGTTAATTTATATTATATTGTTCTTGTCTTAATGATTTTTCCCATGATTGCACTGATAGTCAGAGTAATTAAAAATTATAAATAAATAGTATGAATTGTGAACGAAATGATGAATCTCATTATTTTGTTCTTTTTGTTTATATGAACAAAATAGAAAGTTAAATCAAACGTTATAGAACAAAAACGCTAGACTATAATGATATAAAAGTATACAATAAATGTAAGTTTTCAAATTTAAAAAGGGGTGTTTAATTTGAATTTTAGTAATAAAACATTTGTATGGAGGAAAAAACTGTTTGTCGTATCAATTGTTTCTGTTATGTTGTTCAGCTTATTAACGCTGACGAATCATCATGTAGAAGCAAAAGACAAAGGCGACGTATTAAAGAGCAATAAGATGAAAGTGAAGGTTGATAAGTCATTTCCAAGGGCTATTGAATATACTTTGAAAAATGGTAAGAAGATGGATGGCCAAGTTAAAGAAATTAAGACGATTAAAGTGAATGGTAAATCGGTTCAACCGAAAGTTAAGTATAAAAAACTTAATGCACATGCAGCTCAATATCAATTAATTGCTTCTAATAAAGATAAAAAAATAGATGCTGAATTTACAATTGAGATGAAGGTTAAAGATAACCAATTGCATTTTGATATGAAGGATTATAAAAATA
This sequence comes from Mammaliicoccus sp. J-M41, assembly GCF_022385935.1. Lineage (NCBI taxonomy): Bacteria > Bacillati > Bacillota > Bacilli > Caryophanales > Staphylococcaceae > Mammaliicoccus > Mammaliicoccus sp. J-M41. The sequence continues at coordinate 45,249 of NZ_JAJNIR010000003.1, forward strand.
AGTTAGATGGTAAAAGTGATGATACTATAATAAAAGATTTTGAAATACCTAATCATTCATTAGTTTCTGTGAATTCTAAACAGAAAAATGCTAACTTACAAACAACACGTATGTCTACAAATACGATGAAAAGTGGCGATAAAAACTTTAAAGTTAGCAAAGATATTGAAGATGATTTTAATTATCCAATGATGTATGGTTTTGTTTCAAATGATAAGACGAGTGCAGGTGTTTGGAGTAATTCACAACATTCTGAAGGAACTGGAGAGTTAGATTATACGAGAATAAATGCGACTTCGGAACAAGTAGATAAAGATAAATATGTCGGTTTATCCAGTTCTAAATGGATATTGTAGCCTGGTCAAGGTTATGAAAATGCTAAAGAACAACATTTAATGCCGAAAACAAAAGTTGTTATAACGGATGATGAAAATGGTGATGGAAAAACAGACTGGCAAGATGGTGCTATTGCATATAGAGCTATCATGAATCATCCGACAGGTTCAGAGTCTGTACCTGATTTAGTTGCACACCGTATCGCAATGAATTTCGGTTCACAAGCACAAAATCCATTTTTAAAATCACTTGATGGTGTTAAAAAAGTTAATTTAAATACAGATGGATTAGGTCAGTCAATTATTTTAAAAGGATATGGTAGTGAGGGTCACGATTCTGGTCATCTTGATTATGATAATATTGGTCAACGTATTGGTGGCGCAGAAGATATGAAGAAATTACTTAAGAACGGTAAGAAATATGGTGCAAAGTTTGGCGTACATATTAATGCGAGTGAAACATATCCAGAGTCTATAGCATTTAATCCCGACCGTTTAAGAAAAAATGAAGACGGTACGTATAATTATGGTTGGAATTGGTTAGATCAAGGTATTAACATTGATGCAAAATATGACATGTTGCATGGTAGGAAAGACCGATTAAAAGCTTTTAAAGATAAAGTAGGTAAAGATTTAGACTTTATTTATGTAGATGTATGGGGCAATGGTCAATCAGGTGATAACCAAGCTTGGATGTCTCATCAATTAGCAAAAGAAATACAAGATTTAGGTTGGAGAGTAGCTGTTGAATGGGGTCACGGTATGGAATATGATTCAACATTCCAACATTGGGCTGCAGATTTAACTTATGGTGGTTATGAAAACAAAGGGATTAATTCAAAAGTCGCAAGATTTATTCGAAACCACGAGAAAGACTCTTGGGTAGGTAATTACCAAACTTATTCAGGCGCAGCTGATTATCCATTACTAGGTGGATATGATATGAAAGACTTTGAAGGTTGGCAAGGTAGAAACAACTTTGATGAATACATTAATAATATTTTTAAAACAAATTTATCTACTAAATACTTACAGCACTTTGAAGTTACGAAGTGGGTAGATGGCAAGCCAGTCAAAATGACAGCAAATGACCAAACTGTTGAATGGACACCTGAAATGGAAATCCAATTAAAAAATGGTAAAAATAAAGTAGTTATTAAACGTAAATCTAATGATTATGAAAATGATAAAGAAAATTATAGATCTAGAACGATAACGTTAAATGGTCAGAAGATATTAGATGGCAATAAATATTTAATTCCGTGGAACTGGGATGAAAATGGTAAGCAATTAAACAGTAAGAAACAAAAGCTCTATCATTATAATGAAGATGGTGGAGAATCAACTTGGGAATTACCAAAAGGTTGGAACAGTAAGCATTTAAAATTATACCAACTAACAGAGCATGGTCGTCAATATGTTGATAATGTGCGCGTTAAAGATGGAAAAGTTACCTTAACCAATGTTAAAGCGAATACACCATATGTATTGTATAAATCAAAACAACATAAAGAGAAAGTGAAATACGGAGAAGATATGCATATTAAAGATCCAGGATTTAATACAGAAAATCTTAAAGATTGGAAAATTAAAGGATCTAAAAAAGACGTTTCTATTACGAAATCAAACAGTAGCGACAATATGTTAACGATTAATAATCCGAAGAAAAATGTTGAATTGAAACAAAAATTAACAGATTTGAAACCTGGTAAACAATATGCAGTTTATGTTGGTGTGGATAATCGAAGTGATCAAAAAGCACGAATTAGTGTAGATGCAGATGGTACAACACATCAAAATTATACAACTAAATCTATCGCTAAAAATTATGTTAAAGCTAACGCTCATAATACAACTAAAGAATCTGCAACGAAAGGTAACGAAAGTTATTTTCAAAATATGTATGTGCACTTTAAAGCACCTAAAAATGGTAAAGCAACTTTAACGCTTTCTAGAGATAAAGGTGAAGGTGTCACATATTTTGATGACATTCGAATTTTTGAAAATGATCAACAATTATATTCACAAGATAAAGTGTTTAAACAAAATTTTGAAAAAGTACCTCAAGGCATATTCCCATTTGTCGTATCTGATATTGAAGGCGTAGAAGATAACAGAACACACTTATCTGAAAAACATGCACCTTATACACAACGTGGATGGAATAATAAACGTATAAGTGATGTCATCGATGGTACATGGTCATTAAAAATTAATGGTCAAGTAGAAAAGAATAAACTTGCTTATCAAACGATACCTCAAAACTTTAGATTTGAACCAAATAAGACATATGAAGTTTCATTTGATTATGAAGCAGGATCTGATGACACATATGCTTTTGCTACAGGTAACGACAGTATTGATAATCAAAAATATAAAGAAACACCATTGAAAGGTACTGTAGATAATAAAAAACATCGTCAATTCAAAACGACAATTAAAGGTCATAAAAATGGTCAAACATGGATTGGCATAGCATCAACAGATAAAAAGGCAGACAATAAAGGTGTTAAAAATGAAGGTCAAGTGAACTTTGAAGGGACTAAAGATTTCGTATTAGATAATTTAGTCATTAAAGAAGTGAAAGATAAATAAAGTTCATAAGGAGTCTGGGACAGAAATGTTCTAGACTCCTTTTCATATTTTTAGAAATAGAGGTCTGAATATTGCAAGTGGGGCGTGACAAGCAATGTTGGAGGGCTGAATATTGCAAGTGAGACGCGACAAGCAATATTAGAGGTCTGAATATTGAAAGTGAGGCGTGACAACCAATGTTGAGGACCTCCTATTTATCAAGACTGACTAAACAAGATAAATAGGTGCCTGGTATTTATCAAGACTGACCAAACAAGATAAATAAGTGCCTCGTATTTATCAAGACTGACCAAACAAGATAAATAAGTGCCTCGTATTTATCAAGACAGGCCAAACAAGATAAATAGGTGCCTCATATTTATCAAGACTGCCCAAACAAGCAACATAGTACGCCTGTATGTTGCAAGACATACCAAACAAGCAACATAGAAGCTCTGTATGTTGCAAGACTCCCCAAACAAGCAACATAGAAGCTCTGTATGTTGCAAGACACCACAAACAAGCAACATAGAACGCCTGTATATTGCAAGACTCGCAAAACAAGCAACATAGCACCTCCCGCTAACTTTGATTTTTCCAAATAAAAAAGACTGGCAAATTTTTTGTGCCAGTCTTTTTACAGATACTACATTTCGATCGATTCTCGTTCTATTGTATAGTTCCATTGATGCAGGTCTGGAAGCTTACCTTGCTGAATAAATGTATATGTTGTATATAAATGTTGTGTAATTGGTCCGATTTTATTGTTATGAATGGTTAAAACATTGTCTTTATATTTAATTTCACAGACAGGGGTGATAGCATTCAAAGTACTCGTACTAAAGACTTCTGTTAATAATCCATCTTTATATGATTGAAGGACTTCGTCAATACTAATTTGTCTTTCTTCTATTTGATAGCCTAATTCTTTTGCTAATTTAATAATTGATTGTCGTGTTACACCTGGTACTGTAATACCGTCTAATGCTGGCGTAATCAGTGTATGATTGATAACAAAGAAAATGTTCATATTATTTAATTCTTCTATATAGGTTCTCTCTCTACCATCTAGCCAAATTACATGGTCGTATCCGAATTGAGCTGCTTTAGATTTTGCAGCGTATGAAGCGGCGTAGTTACCACCAAATTGTGTAAAACCAGCACCACCTGTAACAGATTTAACATATTCATCTTCTACATGTGCTTTTATAAGTTCTGGTGTTTGGCAATTCAGCTTTTTAGGTAGTGGAGATAGGAATGTAATGAGTTCATATGTATCAGATTTACTAACACCTAATTTATTCTCTGATGCAAACATAACTGTTCTAATGTTAACAGGTTGATGTTCATGTAAATCGAATAGTTGACGTTCTTGATTAATAAGGTGTTCGATACCTAAAAGTAGTTCGCTTTTAATTATAGCTGGCATTTCGATTCGGTTCAGTGATTGATTGAACTTTTCAAAGTGTTCGAAAGGTTTAAAGATATGAATATCGTCATTGATATGATAGGCGACCATATCTTCAAAAACGGTTTGACCATAATGAAGACATTGTGCACTTGGAGAAATTGTGATAGGTGCATAATCTTTAATGATAGGAGAAGACCATCCTTTTGATGATTGATACGACATAGTTAACATTTTGTTACCAAAGGTGGATTCACATTCGTCCTTTGTTTGACTACTTGATGATTGATATTCCATATAAATTGCCTCCTATATTTAAGTAAGTAATGTGAAATAGTATATCAGCTATATTGACCTAATTCAATATTTATTTTGAAAATTCTGAAAATAATTTTATGTGTATCTTGTTGGTTATGATGATATACTTTGATTGTGAAAATAATAGGCTAGGAGGTGACGATGATGTTTGTTACGTTAGCATTTTTAATTTTATTTATAATCAGTTATTTAGTGGATTTTAGACAATATAAAAATGTCTTCTTATTAGGATTGTTTATCATTAGTTTAATGAGTACGGTATTGATAGAAATCATTGTGCCAACACTAAAGTTAAATCTAAATATTAATTACATTATCATAGCAAATATCATTTACTGTTTAATTGTAATTGTGGTTATGCTCTTAGCTTTATTAAATACTAAAAAGCGAATAGCAAATGAAGGTAAAATTGTAACAAACATGATTGTCATTGGTTACGGATCTTTCATCTTAATTAACTTTTTAATCATTGTTTTTAAACCGTATCTATTAGTAGAATTATGGAACGGATTAATATTAATTGTCATTTCAAGTTTGTTTTACTACTTAAATTTAATATTTATATTGCATAATTTATACGCTTGGATTGTGAGTGGCATTTCTAAAAGAAAGAAACAAGATTTTATTATCGTACTGGGTGCAGGTATTATAGGTGAGAAAGTAACACCACTTTTAAAAGCGAGATTAGATAAAGCGATTAAATTAAAACGAAAAAGTTTAGATACTAAAATGATTGTAAGTGGTGGTCAAGGTTCGGATGAAGCAATCAGTGAAGCTGAAGCGATGAGACGATATTTAGTGGAACAAGGCATACGTAATGAAGAAATTATAATGGAAGACAAATCAACTAATACAGAAGAAAATTTAGTGTTCTCTATGAAGATAATGAACACTTATAAACAACATGCAATTGCTACGATTGTTTCTAATCATTTTCATATTTTAAGAGCAGCATTTTTATCTAAGAAAGTTAAAATGAACGCAACTGTTACGGGCGGATCATCGAAATCATACTTCTATCCAAATGCATATATTAGAGAATATTTAGCAATCATTTATATGTTTAAAAAGACACATGCACTGACGATGATTATCTTATTGGCAGCAGTTGCTTGCTACACATTATGGGGAATATAAACGAAAAGAAGGTCCCGTAGAGCACTAACTCTACGGGACCATTAGTATATTATTTATCTGGTGTCCATATCACAATATCTTCACCGGATTGGTTTTGTTGCTCGATATCTTGGAAACCATGATTTAAGAAGAAATCTTTAGATTGATTACGTGCGATACATTTGATTGGTAAATCGAAGCTCTTAGCGTAATCTAATAACTGTTTGCCGTATCCTCTATCTTGATAGTCTCTTAATACTTCTAGCTTCCATAAAATGAGGTAATCATTAAATGCTGGGAAGTAAGTTTTTTCTACTTCATCTTGCTTAAATAAACACATTCTTGCTACTAACTTGTCGCCAACATAAATACCGTAAAATGGTGAATCTGAACTAGCATCGATCATTTTTCCTTTTAATTCTTCAACCATATATAAACCTTCGTTTCCGAAGTTACGAAATTGTTCGAATGCTTCTTCAGTTTTGTAATTAATTTGTAAATGTTCTACTTTAGCCATGATAATCCCCCTTGTTCTTTCCTTAATTATACTTCATTTGAATAAAATTTTAAATTATAAGCCGTTAGATTGTTTTATTTAACTACAATCTTTATACTATTGATAGTAATTAATTTCGAAGGAGAAAGACTCGTATGGACTGTAAGAAGACTGTAATTGATCAACAAAATAGTTTTATAGAGAGATATACAAATCATAATACTGAAATTATAAACTTTTATGGATATAAACCAGGGGAACAATCTGAATTCGAAAGACGCTCGAATTTATCAGCAAATGGTAGAGAAGAAGCACTTTCAAAAGTCATATACAATTATATGTCTCAATTGGATTTAACAGATAAACAACTTGAAAACATTGAAAATTTAAAACGTGGTCACAAAGTTATTATTGGTGGTCAACAAGCTGGACTCTTTACTGGTCCTTTATATACATTCCATAAAATCATTTCAATTATCGTTTTAGCAAACGAACAAAGTGAAAAATTAGATACACCAGTTATTCCTGTATTTTGGATAGCAGGTGAAGATCATGATTTTGATGAAGTGAATCATACATATGCGTATGATCGTATTTCAAGACAGTTAAATAAGGTGAAATATAGTACGTTAGAACCACCAGAAAAGAGTGTTTCTCATTATCATTTTGATAAAACACTAATCAAAGATGCTTTAAATGACATGTTCAGTTCTATCGGAGAAACTGTTCATTCTAAAAATATTCAATCATTGATTCATAAAGCAATCGAGTCTTCTGAATCATGGAGTGAAATTTTTAAAGTCATCACACATGAAGTGTTTAAAGAATATGGGTTGTTATTAATTGATGCGAATGATCCAGAACTAAGATCTTTAGAAGTACCATTTTTCAAGGAAATCATTGAAAAACATGAAGAAGTAGATTCAGCATTTAGAAATACACAAGACCAATTTGCTGAAGTTATTAAAAGGCGCATGATTTTAACGGATGGTAATGTTCACTTATTCTATGAGCATGACGATAAAAGACAGCTCATTATGTACGAAGATGAAAAGTTCTATTTAAATAAAGATACAGATGTAACCTTTACTAAAGATGAATTACTCAATCTTGTAGAAGAACACCCTGAACGATTTTCTAATAATGTTGTAACTAGACCTTTAATGGAAGAATATTTATTTAATACTTTAAGTTTCATTGGTGGGCCAAGTGAAATTATTTATTGGGGTGAATTAAAAGGTGTATTCAATTTATTTAATATTGAAATGCCTATAGTTACACCACGTATGCGTATTAGTTATTTAACGCAAGAAGCGAAAAAATGTATCGATAACTATAACTTAGATCTAGATACTGTTTTAGTAGATGGTATTCAAAGTGAAAAAGAGAAATTTATTAGAGCAAAAGCTTCTGATGAAGTCTTAAGAGAAATTGAAGAAATGAAAGAAAGCCAATCTCAATTTCATCAAAAACTGATTAAAGAAATTGGCAATGATTATCAAAACAGAAAATTAGTCGAAAAAAATAATCAAATACATCAGCACCAATATCAATACTTAATAGATAGATATTTATTAAATGTCGAAAGAGAAAATGAAATCAGTATGAGACATTTCGAAATAGTGGAGCATACATTACATCCTCACCACGGATTACAAGAAAGAGTGTGGAATCCTATCCAAGTTATGAATCAATTTGGGATTACTATGTTCAGTCCCTCCACCTATCCACCACTTCGTTACACTTTTAAACATATAACGCTTGAACTATAGTCATAACAAGGATTAACACCCAATTTACGAAATCGTAAATTGGGTGTTTTTTTTACTATTTACACAAATTTTAAGAAATCTTGTATAAATAGTGGAGGATTGTGGGGGAATGTGGTAAATTATAAATAAGGTGAGGTGAGATAAAATGTTCATGGGTGAATACCAACATCAATTGGATACTAAAGGGCGTATGATTGTGCCTTCTAAATTCAGATATGATTTGAATGAACGTTTTATTATCACTAGAGGCCTAGATAAATGTTTGTTTGGCTACACACTTGAAGAGTGGGCGCGCATCGAAGAAAAACTCAAAACCTTACCTATTACAAAAAAAGATGCCCGTAAATTCATGAGAATGTTCTTCTCAGGTGCGATTGAAGTAGAACTAGACAAACAAGGACGTATTAACATCCCTCAAAATTTAAGAAGTTACGCTAATTTAAGTAAAGAATGTACTGTTATTGGTGTTTCTAACCGAATTGAAATATGGGATCGTTCTACGTGGAATGATTTTTATGATGAATCTGAAGACAATTTTGAGGACATTGCTGAAGATCTCATTGACTTTGATTTTTAGGAGTGAATTAAATGTTTCATCACGTATCCGTACTATTGAAAGAAACAGTAGATAAATTAGACATAAAACCAGATGGTACTTACGTTGATTGTACATTAGGTGGAGCTGGTCATAGTTTGTACCTAGTTGAACAATTGAATGACCAAGGCCGACTTATAGCAATCGATCAAGATGAAACAGCAATTGAACATGCTAAAGGTATCTTAAAGGACCATATGCATAAAGTGATTTTTGTACAAAACAACTTTAGAAATTTAGAACATATATTAGAAGAACTACATATTAGTAAAGTAGATGGTGTACTTTATGACCTTGGTGTATCTAGTCCACAGCTCGACACGCCAGAACGAGGATTTAGTTACCATTATGATGCTAAATTAGACATGAGAATGGATCAATCACAATCTTTATCAGCTTATGAAGTGGTGAATGAATGGTCATATGAACAACTTGTCAAAATCTTTTTTAGATATGGTGAAGAGAAATTTTCAAAACAAATAGCTAGAAAGATTGAAGCAAGAAGAGAACAAGCACCTATAGAAACGACTTTCGAACTAGTGGATTTAATTAAAGAAGGTATTCCAGCAGCTAAACGTAGAAAGGGTGGACACCCTGCTAAACGTGTCTTCCAAGCGATTAGAATAGCAGTTAATGATGAATTAGGTGCATTTGAAACATCTATTGAAGCGGCAATACAACACGTTAAAGTTGGCGGAAGAATTTCAGTTATTACATTCCATTCTTTAGAAGATCGTTTGTGTAAACAAGTCTTTCAAGAATATGAAAAAGGCCCAGATGTACCAAGGGGATTGCCGGTTATACCGGAAGCGTACAAGCCGAAACTAAAAAGAGTAAACAAAAAACCAATTATTTCTGATGAACAAGAACTTGAGCATAACAATAGAGCGAGAAGTGCAAAGTTAAGAGTTGCGGAAATTTTGAAGTAAACAGAGGAGTGGCAATTGAATGGCAGTAGAAAGAGTATATCCGAATTATAGACCTGATGAGTGGCAAGAGCCACAACTCGAACCACAGAAGAAAAAAGTAAAAAAGACCAAGGTAGTAGGAATATCGAGGATCGAAAAAGTCGTATACATATCATTAATAACTATGATTGCGTTGATAAGTATTTATATGCTATCTTTAAAAATGGATGCGTATAATAACAAGACACAAATCGCAGAATTAGACAGTAAAATTGAACAACAACAAACAACAAACAGTGATTTGAAGACGGAATCAATGAAACAATCGTCATACGAACGCATCTACGAAAAAGCTGAAGACTACGGTCTAAAGTTGAATAATGACAATGTAAAGGTAGTGCGTAGTGATGCCCAAAATTAAAATAAAGAAAAATAAAATAGGAGCAGTCCTCTTAGTAAGTTTTTTCGGACTGCTCTTTTTTATATTGGCCGTAAGATATTCGTATTTAATGATCAGTGGTCACTCAGCTGGTGAAGATTTAGCGTACAGGGCAAGTGAGAAATATTTAAGACAAACAGTCGCTGAACCTGAACGTGGAAAAATTTATGATCGTAATGGTAAAGTGCTTGCCGAAGATACAGATAGTTATAAATTAGTGGCAATATTAGATAAAAAAATGAGCGAAGGTAGCGATAAACCTCGACACGTAAAAGACAAGAAGAAAACAGCTAAAGCATTAGCTAAAATTCTTGATATGGATGAAGATGATATTTTAGATAAACTTAAAACTAAAAATGCCTTTCAAGTTGAGTTTGGTCAAAAAGGTAAAGATTTAACTTATAAACAAAAAACACAAATTGAAAAGCTTAAATTACCAGGATTGACGTTTGAAACGGAGAAAAAAAGATTTTATCCTAATGGTAACTTCGCATCTCATCTTATCGGTTTAGCAGATAAAGATCCAGATACAAACAAATTAAAAGGTGTATCAGGTGCTGAAAAAGTATTTGATAGCTATTTAAAAGGAAAAACGGGTAAAAACTCTTATAAGCAAGATATATGGGGGATGCTCGTGCCGAACAGTGAAGATAGTATTAAAGCGCAAAATGGTGATGATGTACATCTTACATTAGACTCTAATATTCAAGTCTTTGTTGAAAATGCACTCGACGAAATGGTAGATCGCTATGAACCTAAAGATTTATTTGCGGTTGTCATGGATGCAAAAACTGGTGAAATTTTAGGTTACAGTCAGAGACCTACGTTTAATCCTGATACGAAAAAAGACTTCGGGAAAAAATGGGCGAATGATTTATATCAAAATACTTACGAACCAGGTTCAACATTCAAAACATATGGTCTAGCTGCAGCAATTGAAGAAGGTAAATTCGAACCAAACAAGAAATTTAAATCAGGTCATAGAGAAATAGATGGATTTAAAATTTATGATTGGAACGATGATGGTTGGGGAAATATTCCTATGACAACTGGATTTACATATTCAGCGAATACATTAATGATGAAACTTCAAGACTTAGTCGGTGCTGATAAAGCAAAGGCATATTATGAGAAATTTGGTTTCGGTAAAAAGACAGGTGGCTTATTTGATAGTGAAGCGCCAGGGAATATTGCATTTGATAACGAACTTCAAAGAAAGACATCTTCATTTGGTCAGTCTACTACTGTAACGCCAATCCAAATGTTGCAAGCTGAAACAGCTATTATAAATCAAGGTAATATGCTTGAACCTTATTATGTAAAATCGATTCAAAACAAAGAAAGTAACGAAACGATTAAAAAAGGCGAGAAAAAAGTAGTTGGTAATCCAATATCTAAAGATACAGCCAAGAAGACAATGACAGAATTAGATAAAGTAGTAAATAGTAAAGAAAGTCATGCTACTAACTATAAAATAGATGGTTACAGAGTTGCAGGTAAAACCGGTACAGCTCAAGTACCAGATACTAAAAACGGTGGTTATGTAGATGGTGCAAATCCTTATTTCGTAAGTTTTATGGGCTATGCGCCAGCTAAAGATCCTGAAGTGGTTGTATATGCTGGTATGTCACTTGCACAAAAACGTGATCTAGAGGCATATGAGTATGGTGTATCAAGAGGTTTCAATCCAATTATGGAAAATACATTGAAATATTTAGATGTAGAAGAAACTGAAGGAAAAGCTAAGACAAATGAATCAGATGTACCAGATGTTGTTAATATGAGTACACAAAAAGCAACGGATGCAATAAAAGGTAAAAAACTTGAGCCAATTGTAATTGGTAAAGGTGATAAAATTAAGAAACAAATACCGCTTAAAGGTAAAAATGTCCAAGATAAAGAAAGAATTTTACTCGTTACAGACGGTGAAATGACGATGCCTGATACTGAAAATTGGACTAAACGAGACTTATTGAAATTACAAGAAGCGACAGGTATTGAAGTAGAATCAGAGGGTTCTGGTTATGTTTCTGAGCAATCTGTCAGTCAGAACCAAACAATTAAATCTGGTACTAAAGTTAAGTTTACACTTTCTAACAATCATCCGAATGGTGATGATTCAATAGGACAAGTTCCAGATGATGAAGAAACATCTAAAGATGAAAGCAAAAGTAAAAATGATAAAAAAGATAGTAAAGAAGAAAAAACATCTAGTGAATCATAAATCACAGGATGATAGATAATATACAAAAGAAAAGGTGAACAATTATGAATTTTACGCTACCTGTCATTGCGTTTTTATTGACTTTGATACTTGTACCCGTTTTAATTCCAACACTTAAAAAATTAAAATTTGGGCAAAGTATTCGAGAAGAAGGACCTAAGAGTCATATGAAGAAAACAGGAACACCAACTATGGGTGGATTAACGTTCTTATTAGCAACAATCGTTGTAACAATCATTGCGTTATTCTATGTTGAGCAAGTAGGTCCGCTCATTCTGTTATTATTTGTAACACTAGGTTTTGGACTTATTGGTTTTATAGACGATTATATTATTGTCGTTAAGAAAAATAACCAAGGTTTAACAAGTAAACAAAAATTCTTAGCTCAAATTGCGATAGCCGTTATATTCTATATCGTAAGTGTTATATTACCAAACTATGAATTTGAAACAGCTATCAACATTCCTTTTACAGATTGGTCATTACCATTGTCTGTTTTCTACATTATATTCATAGTATTTTGGCAAGTTGGATTCAGTAATGCTGTGAACTTAACAGATGGATTAGATGGTCTTTCAACTGGTTTATCCATCATTGCATTTGGTTTTTACGCGGCACTATCATTTATTCTTGATAAGCCAGAAATAGGGTTATTCTGTTTAGTGATGCTTGCAAGTTTATTTGGATTTTTAATTTACAACAAGTACCCAGCAAAAGTGTTCATGGGAGATACTGGAAGCTTAGCGCTTGGTGGTATTTTCGCAACGATTTCAATCATGCTTAACCAAGAAATAACATTATTATTAATCGGTTTAGTATTTGTAATTGAAACATTATCAGTTATGTTACAAGTAACGTCATTCAAGCTTACAGGAAAAAGAATATTTAAAATGAGCCCATTGCATCACCATTTCGAATTAGTTGGTTGGAGTGAATGGAAAATAGTATTAGTATTCTGGGCTACAGGTATCGTTACTGGTGCAATTGGTTTATGGATAGGGGTAATGTAATATGAAAGCATATGATGCATTAAAAGAGAAACCTGTTCTTATTTTAGGTTTAGCAAAAAGTGGATATGAAAGTGCAAAGTTATGCCATAAATTAGGTGCTGAGGTAACAGTTAATGATGGTAAAGATTTATCATCTGATCCGCATGCACTTGAATTAGAGCAACAAGGGATACGTGTGATCAGTGGTGAACATCCATTGTCACTACTCGATAATAAGCCTTTAATCGTAAAAAACCCTGGTATACCTTACAATATTCCACTATTGCAAGAAGCGATGAATCAAGGATTGGATATCATAACAGAAGTTGAATTGAGTTATTACATTTCAGAAGCACCTATTATCGGTATTACCGGTACAAATGGTAAAACAACAGTGACTTCATTAATAGGTGATATGTTTGGTAATAGTAAAGTAAATGGTCAAGTTTCCGGTAATATTGGTGTTGTTGCATCAAAAGTTGCACAAGAGGTTACGAAAGACGATTATCTTATTACTGAACTATCTTCATTCCAACTTTTAGGAACAATCCATTATCGTCCGCATATCGCGATTGTTACAAATATTTATTCTGCACATTTGGATTATCACGGTAGTTTAGAAGAATACCAGAATGCTAAGAAAAATATTTTTAAGAATCAAACCGAAGACGATTATTTAATTTTTAACTATGAACAAAGACATTTAATCAATACAGATGATATTAAATCTAAAATATTATATTTCTCAACTAATCAAAAAGTAAATGGCATTTATATTGAAGATGATTATGTTGTATATAATGGTATAAGAATTATCAATACGCAAGATATTGTATTACCTGGTAAACATAATTTAGAAAATGTACTTGTAGCTGTATTAGCTTCATTATTATCTGGTGTTGACGTGAAGTCGGTTGTGCATACTTTAACAACATTCTCAGGTATTAAACATAGACTTCAATATGTTGGGAATAATAGAGGTAATAAGTATTACAATGACTCTAAAGCGACGAATACTTTAGCGACACGATTTGCTTTAAGTTCATTTAATTCGCCAATCATTTGGTTATGTGGTGGATTAGATAGAGGAAATGACTTTGATGATTTAATACCATATATGGATAATGTCCGTTTGATGGTTACATTTGGCGAAACAAAAGATAAATTAAAAACATTAGGTGCGAGTCAAGGTAAAGAAGTCTTGCAAGCAAATGACGTTAAAGATGCCGTCAATTTGATTCAAGATTATATACAATCTAATGATGTTGTCTTACTATCACCAGCGTGTGCGAGCTGGGATCAATATGATACATTTGAAGCGCGTGGCGACGAATTTATTGAAAGTTTCCAAAAACATTTACCAACATTTTAGAAATTGTGAAAAAAAGGAGTGACAACCGTGAATAAAAGTTCTGATAACAATGATGATATATTGCAATTTGAAACGACTACGGAAGATGAACGATTAGAAATTTTAAAGAAGAAAAGAAAACGTAGACGTCAAATTCAATTAGGTGTATTCATAGGTGTTATACTCCTTGTTATCTTGATTTTACTGTACATGTTTACAGACATCAGTAAAGTTGATCAAGTGGACATTAAAGGTGAAGAAATCGTATCTAAAAACGATATTGAAAAAGCTTTAGATGTCAAAAAAGATTCTCGAATATACAATATTCCTGTAAGTGATATGAAATCGAAAATCGAAGAAATTGAAGGCGTTAAAAGTGTTGAAATTAAACGTCATTTTCCAAATGATTTAACAGTTAATGTAAATGAATATGAAACGATTGGCTTAGTTAAAGAGAAAAAACGTTACTTACCATTATTAGAAAATGGAAAAACAATTAAAAACTTATCTACGGATTTACCAATTGATGTTCCGATTTTGAATGACTTTAGTTCTAAAAAATTAAATGAATTGATTCCTGAATTGAAAAAGGTGAAACCTAAAGTTAAATCAATGATATCGGAAATTAATTATAAGCCAGGTGAGAACAATCAGAATAGAATCCAACTATTTATGACAGATAATGTAGAAGTTGTTGGAGATATTCAAACTTTTGCGAATAAAATCAACTATTATCCAAGTATTTCTGATAAATTAGAGAGAGACAATTCTGGAGCGCTCAAAACACCTGGATTTTTAGATTTACAAGTCGGTGTAACATTCTTACCGTATGAAACAGAAGAACAGCAAAAAGAACGTTCAGAAAAAGAAACAAAACAAGATGAAAACAATAAAACTGAACAGAAAAAATTAGACCAAGCATTACAAGATTTATCTAAAGAATTGGATAAATCTGGAGAAGAACCAAAATCAACTGAGAAATCAGAAGAATAAGTAAAAAAATCAATAAATAAACCTATAATTAGTTCACATTAAATCAAGTATCATGTAAACTAATAATAGTTTAAATTTGATTATCATGTGTTAGAGGAGGTGCCTATCGATGGAGGAACATTATTATATTAGTTTAGATATAGGTTCATCGAGTGTAAAAGTAATAGTAGGAGAAAAATTTCATAATGGCATTAACGTGATAGGTACAGGGCAAACTTATACGAATGGTATAAGAAATGGTTGTATAGATGATTTTGATATCGCTAAACAAGCAATTAAAGATACAATCAAAAAAGCAGCAATTGCTTCTGGAATAGATATTAAAGAAGTATTCTTAAAAATGCCTATCGTGAATACAGAGATTTACGACGAAAAATTTGAAATACCATTTGATGGTACAGAAACTGAAATAAATGGCAGTCATATAGAATCAGTATTAGAGGGCATTAGAGAATTGAATGATGTACCTGAAACTGAAGTCATTGGTGTATTCCCAATGAAATTTATTGTAGATGACTTACATGAGGTTTCTGATCCTAAAGAGATGGTTGCAACGCAATCATTAAAAGTAGAAGCAGGCGTTATCGCAACATCAAAATCATTATTAATCAACATCATTAAATGTGTTGAATCTTGTGGAGTAGATGTATTAGAAGTATTTTCTGATGCTTATAACTATCAATCTA
The DNA here is from genome assembly GCF_022385935.1 of Mammaliicoccus sp. J-M41. Taxonomy (NCBI): domain Bacteria; kingdom Bacillati; phylum Bacillota; class Bacilli; order Caryophanales; family Staphylococcaceae; genus Mammaliicoccus; species Mammaliicoccus sp. J-M41. Next base: position 61,453 of record NZ_JAJNIR010000003.1, read on the forward strand.
TATTATCTCCAACAGAAGTTGAACTTGGTGCTTGCGTCATTGATATTGGTGAAGATTTAACGCAAGTAGGCTTTTATGAAAGAGGCAATTTAGTTGATGCTGATACGATTGAAATGGCAGGTAGAAGCATAACAACAGATATTGCGAAATCATTAAATACTACATATGACAATGCCGAGAAGATTAAACAACAATATGGACATGCATTCTACGACTCTGCATCAGATCAAGATGTCTTTAGTGTTGAACAAATTAACGAAGATGGTCACGCACAATTCACTCAAAAAGAATTAAGTGAAATTATTGAATCAAGAGTAGAAGAAATTTTCTTTGAAATATTTGATTTATTACAAGATATGGGTATTACAAATGTTAACGGTGGATTCATCGTAACAGGTGGTACTTCAAACCTACTTGGTATTAAAGAATTATTACAAGATATGGTTAATGAAAAAGTACGTGTACATACACCGTCTCAAATGGGTATACGTAAACCTGAGTTTACTTCTAGTATATCTACTATATCTAGTGGAATTAACTTTGATGAGCTACTAGATTATGTTACAATGAATAATTATGACGCTGATAATGTCGAAGAAGAAACATACGAAGAAGAAACTCAAGAAACTAAAGTTAAACCATATGAACAATGGTTTAAAAAGAAATCAAACAAAAACAATGACGCAAAAGCTTCAAATTCTGATCATGACAGAGTCTCCGAAACAGAATATGATTCGGAAAGTCAAGAAGAGAAGCCAAGTGTATTAAAAAAATTAATGAAATCGTTATTTGATTGATGGGTCATAAAGATTAGGAGGATAATAAATGTTAGAATTTGAGCAAGGGTTTAATCATTTAGCTACTTTAAAAGTAATTGGTGTTGGTGGTGGCGGTAATAACGCTGTTAACCGTATGATAGATCATGGAATGAACAATGTAGAATTTATTTCTATTAATACAGATGGTCAAGCTTTAAACTTATCTAAAGCTTCATCTAAAATTCAAATTGGTGAAAAATTAACACGTGGATTAGGTGCAGGTGCAAACCCAGAAATCGGTAAAAAAGCTGCTGAAGAATCACGTGAACAAATAGAAGATGCTATTCAAGGCGCTGACATGGTATTTGTTACTGCTGGTATGGGTGGCGGAACTGGTACAGGTGCTGCACCAGTTGTTGCTAAAATCGCAAAAGAGATGGGTGCATTAACTGTTGGTGTTGTTACACGTCCATTTAGCTTTGAAGGACGTAAACGTCAAACTCAAGCTGCTGCTGGTGTAGAATCTATGAAAGCTGCAGTAGATACATTAATCGTTATTCCTAATGATCGTCTTTTAGATATCGTTGATAAATCAACACCTATGATGGAAGCATTCAAAGAAGCAGATAATGTATTACGTCAAGGTGTACAAGGTATCTCGGACTTAATCGCTGTTTCTGGTGAAGTTAACTTAGACTTTGCTGACGTTAAGACTATTATGTCTAACCAAGGTTCAGCATTAATGGGTATCGGTGTATCTTCTGGTGAAAATAGAGCAATCGAAGCTGCTAAAAAAGCCATTTCTTCACCATTATTAGAAACTTCAATCGTAGGCGCACAAGGTGTCTTAATGAACATTACAGGTGGAGAGTCACTTTCACTATTTGAAGCTCAAGAAGCAGCAGATATTGTTCAAGATGCAGCAGACGAAGATGTTAATATGATCTTTGGTACAGTTATAAACCCAGAATTACAAGACGAATTAGTCGTTACAGTAATTGCTACTGGATTTAATGACAAACCTTCTAATGCTCGTAAACCACAAGGTGGCGGAGCATTTGGTGGAACTACAGAAGAACCTGCTTCTAAAAGAGAAGAAGGAGAATCACTAGGAAGAAAAGCTTCATTTGAAAATAAATCAGCAAATGAATCAACTGATGATAGTGATATTCCAAGTTTCATTCGAAATAGAGAAGATAGACGTTCTAGACGCTCTAGACGATAAATGAACTTAAAAAGTCATCAGGCTAAGTCCTGATGACTTTTTTTGTTAGGAGAGATGAAATGAAAGAGATTTTTAATCAACATAATCATTATTTATCATATGAAGCCGATGATAGAAATGATTTAACGATAGGTATTACAACTCGTCAAGGTGGTTATAGTCCATATCCGGAGAATGCATTTAATATGGCGCGATATATCAATGACGATCCAGATAATATTTCAAAGCATCAGCAAATATTAGCCAATGAAATTAATTTTAGTTGTGACAATTGGGTATTTCCAATTCAAACACATGAGAATAAAGTTCGAGAAGTATCTTCAAAGGATAAAGGTACAAATATCAATGCATTAACTGAAGCACTTCATGGGATAGATGGACTTTATACTTATGAGTCTGACCTATTATTAACGATGTGCTTTGCAGATTGTGTACCAATCTATTTATATGATAAGCAAAATGGTTATATTGGTCTTTGTCATGCCGGATGGAGAGGTACGCATTCCCAAATTATTAAAGAGATGATAGAACAATATAACGGCGAGGTTTCAAATTTGAGAGTTGTTATAGGACCATCCACATCTGACAGTTACGAAATTAACGAAGACATTTATCAAAAGTTCAAAACATTACCGATAGACCCTGAAGCGTACATTGTACAAAGAGGACAAGATAGATACGGCATAGATTTAAAACAAGCAAATGCACTACTTGCCATACATTATGGTGTTAATCCTGAACATATTGTAAAGACGAATCATTGTACGGCTAGTGAAACAGATTTATTCTTCTCATATAGAGTAGAAAAAGGGCAAACTGGTAGAATGCTTGCATTTATAGGTAGAAAGTAGGTATAGATTTGAAATCAGTAAAAGAAAATTTAGTAGAAATCAATTCACAAATTTGTAACAGTAGTGAAGAATCAGAATTTAATACGGCTCCTCAAGTGATTGTTGTGACAAAATATGTTACAATAGACCGAGCTAAAGAAGCTTATGAAGCAGGCTTGAAAAACTTTGGAGAAAATCGTATTGAAGGATTTTTGGAAAAGAAAAAGCATCTTCCAGATGATGCTATCATGCATTTTATTGGATCATTACAAACAAGAAAAGTAAAAGACATCATTAATGAAATTGATTATTTACATGCATTAGATAGATTAAAATTAGCTAAAGAAATTGAAAAACGTGCTGAACATGTTGTAAAATGCTTTGTTCAAGTGAATGTTTCGGGAGAAGAATCAAAACATGGCATGTCGCCTGATGAAGTTATCCCATTTATTCGAGAGCTTAAGGATTTTAAACATATTGAAATAGTTGGTTTAATGACTATGGCACCATTAACTGAAGACAAAATAAAATTAAGACAATATTTTAACCAACTAAGATTATTGAAAGAGAAAGTACAATCCTTAAACTTATCATATGCACCTTGCACTGAATTATCTATGGGCATGAGCAATGATTTCAACGAAGCAATATTAGAAGGTGCTTCTTATGTAAGAATTGGTACAAAATTAGTTGGCGAATAGGAGTGTAAATTATGGCAATTAAAGATGTATTTAAAGGCTTTTTCGTAGTCGATGAAGAAGAAGAAGTATACGAAGAGCCACAAAGAGAACAAACAAAATCACCACAACAAGAATCATCTATACAAGAACAAAAACCAAAACAACAATCTTTAAAAAGTGTACCAACACAAAAATCAAATACAACTAGATACCAATCACAACGTTCTCGTGATTTTAAAAAACCTGAAAGGAAAGAGGCCATGACTGAGAAACGTACAAATTCATCTCAAACGAATGTCGTTAGTATGAGTGGGAATATGGATTTTGCGCAAAGTTCAAAAATGTGCTTATTTGAACCAAGAGTATTTTCAGATACGCAGGATATCGCCGATGAACTTAAAAATAGACGTACAACATTAGTAAACTTACAACGCATTGACAAAGTATCAGCTAAAAGAATTATAGACTTCTTGAGTGGTACTGTTTATGCGATTGGTGGAGATATAAGACGTGTAGGAACAGACATCTTCTTATGTACACCTGATAATGTTGAAGTAGCTGGATCAATTACTGAGCAACTAGAACAAGTTGAACCTTATCAAGAATAGAGGAATTTAAGATATGGATAGTGGATTATTAAGTACGATATTAGGCTTTGTATTATTCGTCGTTAAAATTTATCAATATGGTATGATCGTTTATTTCCTTACATCATGGTTACCAGGCGTTAGGGAAGGCGCATTTGGACAATTTTTAGGGAAAATATATGAACCATTTTTAGAACCATTTAGAAAAATCATCCCACCTTTAGGTATGTTAGACATATCTTCATTAGTGGCGTTTATAACGTTAAGTTTATTCTATGTTGGTTTAGTTAATATATTTAATATGATTGTACCTGTAATGCCAATATTATAATTAAACGATAAATGACAGTAGGGTGAGACGCAATGTCACATCCTATTTTTTATTGAATTAGAGGTGTCAAAATGGATATATATCAACACTTTAGAAAAGAAGAAAAAGAGATTATTGATTTATTTTTAAATAGGTGTGAAGTTGCTGAACGAAATTATCAACCAGTGCTTACAGAATTTCTGGACCCTAGAGAACAATTTATATTACAAACAATCGTGGGTGGCTTCGATGATTTAAATGTACATTACTTTGGTGGGAATGAAGAATCAGAAAGAAAACGTGCAATCGTCGCACCTGATTATTTTGAACCGACTGAAGCGGATTATGAGATGGTTCTTATTGAGCTTACTTATCCTTCAAAATTTGTTAAATTGACGCATCGTAATGTATTAGGTACGATCATGTCGCTTGGGATTGATAGAAATCAACTAGGGGATATTATTGTTAATGACCGTATACAGTTTGTTTTGACAAAGAGATTTGAATCGTATATTATGATGGAATTAACAAAGATTAAAGGTGCTGGAATCAAATTGAGTTCTATTCCATTCCAAAATATGATACAATCAAGTGAGAATTGGCAGACACATGACGCAACTGTAAGTGCATTGAGATTGGATGTAATCATTAAACACCTTACAAATACGAGTAGAACAATTAGTAAGAAATTGATTGAAAGTAAACGCGTTAAAGTCAATCATAGAGAAATCGAACAAGTAGACTTTATAGTCGAAGAAAATGATTTGATCTCTATTAAAGGATATGGACGTGCGAAGATCATTCAAAATAATGGAACTTCAAAAAAAGGCAAGATAAGAATAGCTTATCGAACATTGTTTAAATAGTGCTGAGGAGGAAAACTTATGGCATTTACCCCAGAGGAAATCAAACAAAAAGAATTTAGTAGAGTTCATAAAGGATTAGATGAAACTGAAGTACGTGGATATCTACAAACTTTAAGTGATGAAATTGAAAAATTAAAATCAGATAAAGCGCATTTACAAAGTATTATAGATGATAAAGAAGAGAATATTAGTCGATTCAAAGCAGTCGAAAATACAATCTCTGACGTATTATTACAAGCGCAAAAAACAAGTGAAGAAACGAAACATACTGCTGTTTTAAAAGCAGATGCTATTATTAAAGAAGCAGAAGGACGTTCTGATCAAATCGTTAATGATGCACTTCAAAAAGCGCGTCATATCAGTTTCCAAACTGAAGATATGAAACGTCAATCAAAAGTTTTTCGTTCACGTTTCCGCATGTTAGTTGAAGCGCAATTAGATTTATTGAAAAATGAAGATTGGGATTATTTACTGAACTATGATGTCGATCAACAAAAAGTTACTGAAGAAAATATTGACATTTTGAACAAAGAAGAAGAAAATAATCAAGAACAGATAAATAATCAAGCAGTTAAAAGTGAAGAGGACAAGTCTGAAGAATAAACGAATTGAGAAGCGAGTTAGGGATAGTGAGAGCCTAATAAATTCATTTCTTTAGGTATCACCTGTTTGCGAATATGATATATGTTTAATGAGTGAACTCTAAGTTGAGTTAATAAGGGTGGTACCGCGATGTATGTCGTCCCTATTATTTCAGCTTAGAGTTTTTTTATATTATTTTTATTAAGAAGGAGATTAAGACTTATGGATTACAAAGATACGTTACTTATGCCTAAAACAAGTTTTCCAATGAGAGGTGGTTTACCAAATAAAGAACCACAAATTCAAGAAGAGTGGAAAGAGAAAGATTTATACAATAAAATTTTAGAAAAAAATAAAGGTAATACACCATTTATTCTTCATGATGGTCCTCCATATGCTAATGGTAATTTACACATGGGTCACGCTTTAAATAAAATTTTAAAAGATATCATCGTTAGACAAAAAGCAATGTCTGGATATTATGCACCTTACGTGCCAGGTTGGGATACACACGGTTTACCAATCGAGCAAGCTTTAACAAATAAAGGTGTTAAAAGAAAAGAAATGTCAGTTGCTGAATTCAGAGAAAAATGTAAAGAATTTGCATTAGAACAAATTGAATTGCAAAAAGCTGATTTCAGACGTTTAGGTGTAAACGGTGATTGGGATAATCCATATATTACGTTAAAACCTGAGTTTGAAGCGGCACAAATTAGAGTATTCGGTGAAATGGCTGCTAAAGGTTTAATCTATAAAGGTAAAAAACCAGTTTACTGGTCTCCTTCAAGTGAATCTTCATTAGCTGAAGCTGAAATTGAATACCAAGATAAAAAATCACCTTCAATCTATGTAGCATTTAATGTAGTAGATGGTAAAGGTGTTGTAGATGAAGATGCAGCATTTATTATTTGGACAACAACTCCATGGACAATTCCATCAAACTTAGCAATTGCTGTTAATCCTAAATTGAACTACGTACAAGTAAATGTAGAAGGCAAAAAATACGTTGTTGCCCAAGCACTTCTTGATTCAGTTTGTGAAGCATTAGACTGGAATAAAGAAACAATTACAATTGATAAAGAATTCAGTGGAGCTGAATTAGAATATGCAACAGCACAACATCCATTTATCGATCGTACTTCATTATTAATTTTAGGTGATCACGTTACAACTGATGCAGGTACAGGTTGTGTTCATACAGCACCAGGTCACGGTGAAGATGACTATATCGTAGGTCAAAAATATGGTCTAGGTGTGCTTAGTCCAATTAATGATAAAGGTGTATTCACTGAAGAAGCAGGAGAATTTGAAGGTCTATTCTATGATAAAGCTAATAAAAATATCACTGAAAAATTAGATGAAGTAGGCGCATTATTAAAACTTACATTCTTCAAACACTCATATCCACATGACTGGAGAACTAAAAAACCAGTTATTTTCAGAGCTACTGAACAATGGTTCGCTTCAATCAGTAAAGTAAGACAAGATATTTTAGATGCAATTGATGATACGAAGTTTAAAATCGATTGGGGTAAAACACGTCTTTACAATATGATCAGAGATAGAGGAGAATGGGTTATCTCTCGTCAAAGAGTATGGGGTGTACCTCTACCAGTCTTCTACGCTGAAAATGGCGATATTATCATGACTGAAGAAACAATTAATCATGTTGCAAATCTATTCGAACAACACGGTTCAAATATTTGGTTTGAAAGAGAAGCGAAAGACTTATTACCAGAAGGCTTTACGCATGAAGGTAGCCCAAATGGTGAATTCACTAAAGAAACAGATATTATGGACGTATGGTTCGATTCAGGTTCAACTCATAGAGGTGTGTTAGAAACACGTCCAGAATTATCATACCCAGCTGATATTTACTTAGAAGGTAGTGACCAATACAGAGGTTGGTTTAACTCATCAATCACAACATCAGTAGCAACTAAAGGTATCTCACCATACAAAATGTTACTTTCTCATGGTTTCGTAATGGACGGAGAAGGTAAGAAAATGAGTAAATCATTAGGTAACGTAATCGTTCCTGATAAAATTGTGAAACAAATGGGTGCAGATATCGCAAGATTATGGGTAAGTAGTGTAGACTACTTAGCTGACGTACGTATCTCAAACGACATCTTAAAACAAACTTCTGATGTATATCGTAAAATTAGAAATACATTCCGTTTCTTATTAGGTAATGTGAATGATTTCAATCCAGCAACAGATAGTGTGAAATATGAAGATATGCTTGAAATCGATCAATATATGCACAATAGATTAAATCAATTTATTGGCCGTACATTATCTCACTATGAAGCATTCGACTATCTAGATATTTATCAAGATATTCAAAACTTCATTAACGTAGAATTAAGTAACTTTTACTTAGACTACGGTAAAGATATCCTTTATATCGAACAAGTAGATTCATTAAAACGTCGTAGTATGCAAACAGTACTTTATGAAACATTAGTTAAATTAACTAAAATCTTAGCACCAATCATTCCGCATACAGCTGATGAAATTTGGGGACATATTCCACATGTTGAAGAAGAAAGTGTTCATTTAACAAATATGCCAGACCCACATGAAGTTGATACAGAATTAGTGGAAAAATGGTCTAAACTGATGAAATTAAGAGACGATGTTAACAGAGCATTAGAAGTCGCACGTAATGAAAAAGTAATCGGTAAATCATTAGAAGCACACATCACATTATCAAACTCAGAAGACTTTGATACAGTTGAATTCTTAAGTCAATTCCAAGACTTACAACAACTCTTCATTGTATCTAAAGTAGATGTCGTTGATGAATTAACAGACGGTGAAGAATATGAATATGTGAAAGTTAAAGTGAAACACGCTGACGGAGAAAAATGTCAACGCTGTTGGAACTACTCAGACGAGCTAGGCTCAGTAGGCGAATTAGATAACCTATGCCCACGCTGTCAAACAGTTGTTAAAACATTAGTGTAAATTTAATAATCATAAAACGAACTCACGAGATAGAAATCTTGTGAGTTTTTTTGTAAAAAAAGTATGTCTAACAATTTTTATATGAGGCATAATTTAATATGATAAATGTAAAAAAATATATTGAATGGTAAAAATTTACATTGTATAATATCCTTAATTAATCTGAGGTATAAATTTCTTCAATAAAGATAAAGTATAGGCGATAAAAAAATAAACCAAAATATAAGAAAGTTATATGAAGGTTAAAATTTAAAATACTATATTTGTATTCAAAAAGGGGAGAAGTTTATGTTAAAGAAAATACTTTTATCAACATTGTTATGTACAACAATAACAACACCTTTAATAGGTAAAGTTAATGCAGAAGAAGTGAAACAAGATAAAACTGTTAAATATGTGTTTCATAACGGAGGAATGAGATCTCCAATAGGTGTGAACTTTGATGGTTCAATGACTGTACCTGAACAGGGTGGTGAAATATTAGAAATTGATGCAAAACCAGTAGATTTTTTTATTTATAAGGATGGTGTGCCTACGAATGAATTAAATCCTAAATATAAGCACATTTGGGACCAATGGGGATATTATGATTTCTATAAATCTAAAGGAAAAGTAAATGACCTTTTCGTAGGCGAACATCCTAGACCATTAGATGGTATAACATACAATCCTAAGTCTGATAATACATCTGATGATCAAAAAGCAGATGACCAAAAAGATGAACCTAAAAATGATCAAACAGAACCTAATAAAAACACTACTGACAATCAGTCTATGACAGAACAACCAAAACAAAATGTTCCTGCTAAAGTAGAACAACCGGCTAAAGATGATGGGAAAGTTGATAAAAAATCTGATAGTCAGAGTAATGTAGTTGATAAGAAAGATGCTGCTAATCAAAGTAAAGATAATATAAATAAAGATAATATAAATAAAGATAATAAGGCTATAGCTAATAATACATCTAATGATCAGAATAAAGTGGCAATGAGTAATCAAAAGTCTGAGCCTCAATCTTCTGATACTTCTAAACAAGTTGATGTGAAAAAAGAAGACAATAATAAAGATGTAAAGGCTACTGACAATAAAGCTAAGACTGCAGATAATAAGTCAGATAAACAACAAAAAGAATTACCTAAGACGGGTGAAAGTGATAGTACGTGGTTACGTAATGGTTTAGTCATTTTATCTGCTTTAATTTTTCTTGGTATTTATAGATTGTCTCGTAAGTATGAAGTGTAATTTAATGAATGAAAGAGATTAAGCAATTGTGGTTGCTTGATCTCTTTTTATTTTGTTTATTAATTTCTTGTTTATGCGAGAAAAAATATGTGATGTGGTGTTTGAATTAGATGTGTAATTTAAAAGATCATATTAACAATTAGGTCGTGTTATGTGGTAAAATAATCAAGATTGGAGTGGAAAGTAGATGCGTAAAGGTTACAATGTACCGATTTGGAGTACTTTTATTATTATATTAATCGCGCTTGATCAACTTACTAAATTTTTAATTGTTAAATCTTTAGAAGTGGGTGAGTCTATAAAGGTTATCAGTAATTTTTTATATATTACATCTCATAGAAACCAAGGTGCCGCTTGGGGGATTTTACAAGGGAAAATGTGGTTATTTTATATCGTAACAATTGTCGTGCTCGTTATTTTATTTATGTTCTTTAAGAACGAAGGATATGGACGACCTGATGTTCAACTTGGACTAAGTTTATTAATTGCAGGGTCAATTGGTAACTTTATAGATCGTTTGTTTAGAGGAGAAGTTGTTGATTTTGTTGATACATATATTTTCAGCTATAATTTCCCGATATTTAATGTAGCAGATGCTGCTTTAACGATAGGTGTCATTGTATTGATAATTGTGATTTTATTTGAGGGCAAGGAGGAAAAAGCTTGAATACATTTGAATTTAAGATAGAGACAGAAAATGAAATTGGTGTAAGAATTGATAAATTATTACCTGATTTGAATCCAGATTGGTCAAGAAATCAAATTCAAGATTGGATTAAATTAGGTTTAGTTGAAGTAAATGGTAAAGTCATTAAAGCAAATTATAAGACGAAGCTTAATGATGTGATTGTTGTGACTGAGAAAGTAATCGAAGAGGTCGATATTGTCGCAGAAGATTTAGGTATTGAGGTTTATTATGAAGACAAAGATGTTGCGGTCGTTTATAAACCTAAAGGTATGGTTGTGCATCCAGCACCTGGCCATTATACAGGTACGTTAGTAAACGGATTGATGTATGTGATTAAAGATTTATCAGGTATTAATGGTGAAATTAGACCTGGTATTGTACATCGTATAGATAAAGATACATCAGGTTTATTGATGATTGCTAAGAACGATATTGCACATAGAGGATTAGTTGAACAGTTAGTTGATAAAACTGTGACAAGAGAATATACAGCACTTGTACACGGTAATATACCTCACGAATTTGGCACAATTGAAGCACCAATCGGTAGAAATCCTAAAGAACGTCAAGAAATGGCGATTGTGGATGATGGTAAAGAAGCTGTGACGCACTTTAATGTAAATGAAAAGTTCGAAAAATATACATTGGTTAAATGTCAATTAGAAACGGGTCGTACGCACCAAATCAGAGTGCATATGAAACATATTGGTTTTCCTTTAGTAGGCGATCCTAAATATGGACCGAAGAAGACATTGAACATTGGTGGACAAGCTTTACATGCTGGATTATTAGGCTTTGAACATCCAGTTACTGGTGAATATATTGAAAAAGAAGCACCACTACCAGAATATTTTGAAACATTATTAGAGAAATTAAGAAATCACGAAGATAAAAAATAAGTACATCGTGTAATAATACTTATTTAATTTTATTTAAACTTTGACATCATATGGAAAAAACGATATTATTGTTTTAACAATTAAAGCGTCTTTAACAGACAGTCCAGAGAGGCTGAGAAGACATAATATGAGCGTGTAGACCATCTTTGTATGGTACTAGTGTATACTCATGTCTTCTAAAGACGTGAGTATTTTTTTGTGGAAGGAGATTGAATATGGCTGAGAGGTTAATCATGGATGCTGCTGCTGTAAACAGAGCATTAACAAGAATGTCACATGAAATACTTGAAAAGAACAAAGGTACTAAAGATATTGTCTTGTTAGGCGTAAAGACAAGAGGTGTATTTCTTGCGAACAGAATTGAGCAGAAAATCCAAGACATCGAACAAGTTCAAGTACCAACTGGAGAAATTGATGTTACACATTATCGTGACGACGTTCAGAATCAGCAAGGTACGATTAAAGTGAAATCATTTAATATCGATGTAGATATTAACGATAAGCATGTCATAATTGTAGATGATGTCCTTTATACAGGTAGAACTGTTAGAGCTTCATTAGATGCTATATTGGATCACGCAAGACCACGAAAAATAAGTTTGGCAACTTTAGTCGATAGAGGTCATAGAGAACTTCCGATTAGAGCAGATTATGTAGGTAAGAACGTTCCAACATCATCTAATGAATCAGTTGTCGTTGAACTAGAAGAGTTTGACCAACAAACAGCAGTAAAATTAAATTAAATAAATCCTTTTAAATCAGTACGAGAGACTGGCAAAGGAGCTTATATGGTTACAGGAGATAACTATACCTTTATAGGTATCACTGTATACATAGATCCCTTTGCATATCTTGTAAAGGGATCTTTTTTTGAATAGGAGAATGGAAATGTCACATAATGAAGAAATGTTTAAACGAACAGTAGAACCCATATTAGATGTTAATGATAAACCTAAAGCATCACAATGGTTCTTCTTAAGCTCACAGCATTTATTTGCAATGTTCGGAGCAACGGTACTTGTACCATTTCTAACAGGTTTACCTGTTTCAGCAGCACTCATTGCATCAGGCTTAGGAACGCTACTTTATATACTGATAACGAAAGGAAAGATACCAGCTTATCTCGGTTCGAGCTTTGCATTCATAACACCGATTATTGTCGGACTCAAGACACATGACCTTGGTGAAATGCTTGTCGCATTATTTATGAGTGGTGTCCTTTACGTCATTATCGGATTGATTATAAAGGTTACAGGCACGAATTGGTTGCTTAATCTGTTACCACCAGTTGTAGTAGGACCGGTTATCATGGTTATCGGACTTGGATTAGCACCGGTAGCCGTTAACATGGCGATGTACACAGATTCAAATGCAATGAAAGGCTATAGTGGCATTTACATTACAGTCGCACTCATCACATTAATTACAACAATTATCGTTTCAGTATTTTTCAAAGGATTCTTATCAATCATTCCAGTACTTATCGGAATTATTGTTGGATATATATCTTCATTATTATTTGGAATTGTGGACTTAGCGCCGATTTCAAAAGCAAAATGGATTCAAATGCCTGATATTTACTTACCGTTTCATGATTACACACCATCGCTACAATGGGGACTTATCTTAATCATGCTGCCAATCGTTTTTGTAACGGTTAGTGAGCATATCGGTCATCAAATCGTCATCAATAAAATTGTCGGTAAGAACTTCTTCAAAGATCCAGGTTTACACCGCTCATTAATAGGTGACGGGGTATCAACGATGATGGCTTCAATTATTGGTGGGCCACCAAGTACGACATACGGCGAGAACATTGGCGTACTTGCCATTACAAGAATTTATAGTATATGGGTAATCGGTGGTGCAGCAGTACTTGCACTAATCTTAGGATTTGTTGGTAAATTCACAGCGATGATTTCAACAATACCAACACCAGTTATGGGTGGTGTTTCCATACTATTATTCGGAATCATTGCTTCAAGTGGTTTGAGAATGTTGGTGGAGAACAATATCGACTTCGGTGACAACCGTAACTTGATCATTGCTTCTGTCATTCTCGTATTAGGAATCGGTAAAGCACATTTAGACTTCACAGGTATTGGCATACATTTAAACATTGAAGGTATGGCTTTAGCAGCAACAGTAGGTATCTTGCTCAATCTTATATTGCCAAAGAAAATAAAATAATTCTCAGGAGGCGTGTCATATGAAAAATTTATTAACAATGACTGATTTAACTAAAGACGACATCATGAAAATTATAACGAAAGCACAAGACATTAAAGAAAATGGTGCAGAAACTTTTGGTAAAGGCATGACGGTCGCAAACTTATTCTTTGAAAATTCAACACGAACAAAATGTAGTTTTGAAATGGCTGAAAGAAAATTAGGTTTGGAAGTCATTCCTTTTGAAATAAGTACTTCATCTGTTCAAAAAGGTGAATCTTTATATGATACTTGCAAAACTTTAGAATCGATTGGTGTAGACGCATTAGTCATTAGACATAGTGAAAATGCATATTATGACACATTACAAGGGCTTAATATTCCAGTATTAAATGGTGGAGATGGAAGTGGCCACCACCCGACACAAAGTCTTCTAGATATTATGACAATATATGAGGAATACGGTTACTTCGAAGGATTAAAAATTTTAATCTCAGGCGATATAAAAAATTCAAGAGTAGCAAGAAGTAATGCAGATGCTTTAACGAAACTTGGTGCGGAAGTGATGTTCTCAGCACCTGAACAATGGAAATGTAACTTTTCAGATGTACCATATGTAGAAATTGATGATGTGATAGAAGAAGTAGACGTTTGTATGTTGTTAAGAGTACAAAATGAAAGACATGATTCAGGTACGACGTTTAGTAAAGAAGACTATCACAATGCATACGGACTGACGATTGATAGATATAACAAACTGCATGACAATGCAATCGTTATGCATCCAGCACCAGTCAACCGAGGTGTTGAAATAGATACTTCACTTGTAGAAAGTTCAAAATCAAGAATTTTTAAACAAATGGAGAACGGCGTCTTCATTAGAATGGCATGTATACATGATGTACTTAATCACAAGGAGGAAAAAGTAAAATGTCACTTATAATCAAAAATGGAAAAATCTTATTAGAAGGTCAATTAGTTAACAAGGAAATTGAAATTGAAGATGGCAAAATTAAAAAAATAGATGATTATATAGAAGTAGAGAATCAAGAAGTTATTGATGCGAAAGGACATTTTATTTCAGCAGGATTTGTTGATGTACATGTACATTTAAGAGAACCTGGTGGCGAACATAAAGAAACAATTGAAACAGGTACAAAAGCAGCAGCAAGAGGCGGATTTACAACAGTATGTCCAATGCCTAATACAAAGCCTGTCCCAGATTCAGTTGAACATTTAGATCGTCTTCACAAAATCATTGATGAGCATGCAGTGGTAAGAGTATTACCTTATGCATCCATTACAGTAAGACAAGCTGGTAAAGAACATGTTGATTTCAAAGCATTAAAAGATAGAGGCATGTTCCAATTTACTGATGATGGTGTAGGTGTACAAACAGCTTCAATGATGTATGAAGCGATGCAAGAAGCGGCTAAAATAGATAAAGCAATCGTAGCACACTGTGAAGATAATTCATTAATTTATGGTGGTGCAATGCATGAAGGTAAACGAAGTGAAGAACTTGGCATTCCAGGTATTCCTTCAATTTGCGAAGCGGTACAAATTGCTAGAGACGTGTTGTTAGCTGAAGCAGCAAATTGTCATTACCATGTGTGTCACGTGTCTACTAAAGAAAGTGTACGTGTTATAAGAGATGCTAAAAAAGCAGGCATTAAAGTAACAGCAGAAGTTACACCTCATCACTTATTACTTACAGAAGATGACGTACCAGGTGACGATGCGATTTACAAAATGAATCCACCTTTAAGAGCGAAAGAAGATAGAGATGCTTTAATCGAAGGATTATTAGATGGAACAATTGACTGTATCGCAACAGATCATGCACCACATGCTAAAGAAGAAAAAGAAGTGTCAATGGTTGATGCACCTTTCGGAATTGTAGGCAGTGAAACAGCATTCCAATTATTATACACACACTTTGTGAAAACAGGTAAATTCACATTAGAACAACTTGTTGCATTTTTAACAACGAAACCAAGTGAAACATTTAACTTACCTTATGGTCGATTAGAAGAAGGAAGCTACGCTGACTTAACTATCATAGACTTGGAAACAGAAAGACCGATACGAGCAGAAGAGTTTGCTTCTAAGAGTACAAATACACCATTTATAGGAGAAGTCGTTTCAGGATACCCGATTTTAACAATTTGTGATGGAGAAATCGTCTTCAAGGAGGAAGTATAAGATGAAAAATAAAAGATACTTAGTATTAGAAGATGGTACAACATATAAAGGTTATGCATTAGGTTCAGATGATTTAACAGTTGGAGAAATTGTTTTTAATACAGCAATGACAGGTTATCAAGAAACAATTTCAGACCCATCATATACTGGACAAATTATTACATTTACTTACCCGCTTATTGGTAACTACGGGATAAACAGAGATGACTTTGAATCATTAACACCAACTTTAAATGGTGTTGTTGTGAGAGAAGCGTGTGATTACCCAAGTAACTTTAGATCAAGTAAGTCTTTAGATGAAACGTTAAAATTCTATCATATACCAGGTATCTCAGGTGTTGATACAAGAAGTTTAACACGTAAAATTAGAAAATTCGGTGTCCTTAAAGCTGGATTTACTGATAATGCTGATGAAATAGAAAGTCTTGTTCAGCGCTTAAATACTGAATCGTTAAGAACGGACGAAGTTGAACAAGTTTCATCAGTTAGACCATATATTTCAACAGGTGATGGCTATAAAGTTGTATTAATTGATTACGGTAAAAAAGAAAATATCGTGAGAGAACTTAATAGAAGAGGCTGTGATGTAACAGTCGTACCATATCAAACATCATATGAAGAAATACTGAATATCTCACCAGATGGCATAATGGTTTCAAATGGACCAGGAAATCCTGAAAGTGTACAAGAAACCATTCAAACAATTAAACAATTAGTCGGCAAAATACCATTCTTCGGCATTTGTTTAGGACATCAATTGTTTGCATTATCTCAAGGGGCAACGTCTTATAAGATGAAATTTGGTCATAGAGGTGCCAATCATCCAGTACAAAATCTACAAACTGGAAAAGTAGATTTAACAAGTCAAAACCATGGTTATGCAATTGATGAAGCGTCTATTGCACAAACTGATTTAGAAGTGACGCATATCGCATTAAATGATAAATCAATTGAAGGATTAAGACATAAAAAATATCCAGCATTTTCAGTACAATATCATCCAGAAGCATCACCTGGACCGCACGACTCAAACTATTTATTCGATGAATTTATTGAAATGATTAAATTACATAAAGCGAAGGAGCGTACAATAAATGCCTAAACAAACTGATATAAAATCCATCTTAGTAATTGGTTCTGGCCCAATCATTATAGGTCAAGCTGCAGAATTTGATTATGCAGGCACTCAAGCATGCTTAGCACTAAAAGAAGAAGGTTACCGCGTAATACTTGTAAACTCTAATCCAGCAACAATTATGACGGACACTGAAATAGCAGATACAGTATATATTGAACCTTTAACTTTAGACTTTGTGAGTCGCATTATTCGTAAAGAACAACCAGACGCATTGTTACCAACTTTAGGTGGACAAACTGGTTTGAACATGGCAATTGAATTACACGAAAATGGTGTATTAGAAGAAAATAACGTACGTTTATTAGGTACACAACTATCTTCAATCGAACAAGCTGAAGATAGAGATTTATTCCGTACACTTATGAATGAATTAAATGAACCAGTACCTGAAAGTGATATCGTGAATGATATTGAAGGTGCTTTAAATTTTGCGAACGAAATTGGCTACCCGCTAATCGTGCGACCTGCGTTTACAATGGGGGGTACTGGTGGCGGAATTTGTCACGACGAAAAAGAACTAAGAGAAGTTGTTCAAAATGGCTTGAAATACAGCCCGGTTACACAATGTTTATTAGAAAAATCTATCGCTGGATATAAAGAAATAGAATACGAAGTGATGAGAGATAAAAATGATAATGCCATCGTAGTATGTAACATGGAGAACATAGATCCAGTTGGTATTCATACAGGTGACTCAATCGTAGTTGCACCAAGTCAAACATTATCAGACGTTGAATATCAAATGTTAAGAGATGTATCTCTAAAAATTATTCGTGCATTAAAAATTGAAGGCGGATGTAACGTACAATTAGCACTTGATCCAAAATCACTTGATTACTACATAATAGAAGTTAATCCACGTGTATCAAGATCGTCAGCATTAGCTTCAAAAGCAACGGGTTATCCAATTGCGAAGTTAGCTGCCAAAATAGCAATCGGTATGACTTTAGATGAAATGTTAAACCCTGTAACGGGCACATCTTATGCAGCATTTGAACCAGCACTAGACTATGTTGTTTCTAAAATACCGAGATTTCCTTTTGATAAATTCGAAAAAGGCGAACGTCATCTAGGAACACAAATGAAAGCAACTGGGGAAGTCATGGCAATTGGTAGAACGTATGAAGAATCATTATTAAAAGCGATTCGTTCGTTAGAATATGGCGTTCATCATTTAGGTTTACCAAATGGCGATGAATTTGAATTAGATTTCATTGAAGAGAGAATTAAAGCACAAGATGATGAAAGATTATTCTTTATTGGTGAAGCCATTAGACGTGGTACATCACTTGAGAGAATACATGAATTAACGCAAATTGATTACTTCTTCTTGAATAAATTCAAACACATCATCGATATTGAGCACGATTTAAAAGAGAAAAAAGGCGATTTAGACGCATTATTATGGGCGAAACAATACGGCTTTAGTGATAAAGTCATTGCACATAGATGGGAACAATCAGAACGAGACATATATGATTTAAGACAAGAGAATGGTATTAATCCAGTTTACAAAACAGTAGATACTTGTGCTGCAGAATTCGAATCAGAAACACCATATTTCTACGGTACTTATGAAGAAGAAAATGAATCTATAGTCACTGAGAAAGAAAAAATCATCGTACTCGGATCAGGTCCAATTAGAATTGGACAAGGTGTGGAATTTGATTACGCTACTGTACATGCTGTATGGGCTATACAAGAAGCGGGTTATGAAGCAATTATTATTAACAACAACCCTGAAACAGTTTCAACAGACTTCTCAATATCTGACAAGTTATACTTTGAGCCACTGACTGAAGAAGATGTAATGAGTATCATTAATCACGAACAACCTAAAGGCGTAGTCGTTCAATTTGGTGGGCAAACAGCAATCAATTTAGCAGATAAAATTTCACAAAAAGGTATTCAAATATTAGGTACGACGCTTGAAGATCTTAACAGAGCTGAAGATAGAAAAGAATTTGAAGCTTTATTACAAAAAATTGATGTACCACAACCATTAGGTAAAACAGCCACTTCAGTACAAGAAGCGATAGATAACGCAAATGAAATTGGTTATCCAGTAGTTGTGAGACCTTCATACGTACTTGGTGGTAGAGCGATGGAAATTGTATACGCTGAACCTGAATTGAGAAATTATATGGAACAAGCAGTTAAAGCAAGCCCAGAGCATCCAGTACTAATTGACCGTTATTTAACAGGTAAAGAAATTGAAGTAGACGCAATTTCAGATGGTGAAACGGTTGTCATTCCAGGTATTATGGAACACATTGAAAGAGCGGGTGTCCATTCAGGTGATTCAATTGCGGTTTATCCACCTCAAACTTTAACGGATGAAGAAATTAATTTATTAGTCGACTACACAACGAAATTGGCAAAAGGCTTAAACATAGTAGGACTTATCAATATTCAGTTTGTACTTTCTAAAGGAGAAGTATTTGTACTTGAAGTTAACCCAAGAGCAAGTCGTACTGTACCATTCTTAAGTAAAATTACTGAAATTCCAATGGCGAAGATTGCTACTAAAGCAATTGCAGGCATCACTTTGAAAGAACAAGGATATGAAAGTGGTTTAGCGCCATATAAAGAAGGTGTATATGTTAAAGCACCAGTATTCAGTTTTAATAAACTTAAAAATGTTGATATCACATTAGGACCTGAAATGAAATCGACAGGTGAAGTAATGGGTAAAGACAGTACGTTAGAAAAAGCATTATATAAAGGTTTAACAGCAAGTGGTTTAAAAGTACAAGATCAAGGTACAGCATTATTTACTGTAAGTGATAAAGATAAAGCTGAAGCACTAACAATCGCTAAGAGATTTCATGAGATTGGTTATAGAATTTTTGCAACTGAAGGTACGGCACAATACTTTAACGAACATGACATCCCAGTGTATACGGTTGGTAAAATAGGCGGCGAACATGATTTGCTATCTGTAATACAAAAAGGTGAAGTACAACTTGTGGTCAACACAATGACAAAAGGCAAAGTATACGAAAGAGACGGATTCCAAATTAGACGTGAATCTGTAGAAAATGGTATACCATGTTTAACATCACTTGATACGGCAAATGCTTTAGCAGATGTAGTGGAAAGTATGACATTTAGAACTGAACAAATGTAGTGGGGGGATTATAATGTCCGAGATAATGATAGTTGTATCAAATAATCAAATAGCAGACGCTATTTTTGAATTAAAAGTACGTGGAAATCTTACGAAAAATATGAAAAAACCTGGACAGTTTGTTCATATTAAAGCTGGTACAGGAACAGAACATATGTTGAGAAGACCAATTTCGATTTGTGAAGTGAACCGTGAAGAAGACACATTTACAATGCTTTTTAGAAGAGAAGGACACGGTACAGAATTGATTTCACAACTAAAACAAGGTGATCCAATAGATGTAATTGCACCTTTAGGGAACGGATTCCCAGTTGATGAAGCGCAAAATACTGCCTTATTAGTTGGAGGCGGTATTGGCGTGCCACCTATGTACGAATTGTCGAAACAACTCAATGTTAGAGGCATCAAGACGATTCACGTATTAGGTTTTCAAAGTGCTAAAGATGCATTTTATATAGACGAATTTAGTGCGTTAGGTGATACGTATGTTGCAACTGCAGATGGAACACTTGGTACTAAAGGATTTGTTACAACTGTTATTGAAAATTTAGACACACCCTTCGATATTTTTTACAGCTGTGGACCAAAAGCAATGTTGAAAGCTTTAACACTTCAATTAAGTGATGTGAAAGGTTATATTTCACTCGAAGAACGTATGGGGTGTGGCATCGGTGCTTGCTATGCATGTGTATGCCATACGGATAATGAAGCGGGTTATGTCAAAGTTTGTACAGACGGTCCCGTATTTGAAAAAGGAGCTGTCATCATATGAGTCGATTAAATATTTCGCTACCAGGGTTAAATTTGAAAAATCCAATCATGCCAGCAAGTGGATGCTTTGCTTTCGGAAAAGAATTCAGTCAGTTTTATGATTTATCAGAACTTGGCGCAATCATGATTAAAGCAGCAACTCAATTTGCAAGATACGGTAATGAAGCGCCACGTGTCGCTGAAACGGCAAGCGGTATGATTAATGCGATTGGCCTTCAAAATCCAGGTGTTCACCATATTATGGAACATGAATTGAAATACCTTGAACAATATGATGTACCCATTATTGCTAATGTTGCAGGTTCTACTGAAGAAGAATATGTTTACGTCGCCAAACATATTTCACAAGCATCAAATGTTCATGCACTAGAATTGAATATTTCTTGTCCAAATGTTAAAGAAGGTGGGATTCAATTCGGTACTGTACCTGAAGTGGCTAAAGAACTGACGAGAAAAGTAAAAGCTGTTTCAGAAGTGCCAGTGTATGTAAAGTTATCTCCTAATGTAACAAACATTGTAGAAATGGCGAAAGCTATTGCAGAATACGCAGACGGTATAACGATGATCAACACTTTAGTAGGATTAAGAATTGATGCGAAGACTGGAAAACCAATCATAAGCAATGTTATAGGTGGATTAAGTGGTCCAGCAATCAAGCCAGTTGCATTAAGAATGGTATATGAAGTCAGTCAACATGTTGATATTCCAATTATCGCAATGGGTGGCGTGAGAACTGCTCAAGATGTCATTGATTTCATTTCAGTTGGTGCTGATGCAGTGGCAGTTGGAACAGCAAACTTTGAAAATCCAACAGTATGTAAAGATATTATTGATGAATTACCTACATTACTCGACAAATTAGGTGTTGAACATATTACAGAACTTAAAGGTAGAACTTATAACCAACAAGGAGTTGTCAAATAACATGAAGAATACACCAATAATTGCATTAGACTTTGCAACTCTAGAGGAAGTTGATCAATTTTTAGATTTATTTAATGAACCCCTATTTGTAAAAGTAGGTATGGAACTTTATTTGCAAAATGGTCCTGAAACGATCAACCGAATTAAAGAAAGAGGTCATGATATCTTTTTAGATTTAAAGTTACATGACATTCCAAACACGGTTAAAGGCGCATTAAAAGGATTAGGTAAACTCAATATCGACTTAATCAATGTACATGCAGCTGGTGGTAAAAACATGATGGCTGCTGGACTTGAAGGATTACGTGAGACAAATCCTAATGCTAAATTAATAGCTGTAACTCAGTTAACTTCTACTACAGAACAACAAATGAAAGATGAACAAAATATTCAATCATCCATCAATGAATCAGTCGTGCACTATGCAAAAATGGCACATGAAGCAGGACTTGATGGTGTCGTTTGTTCACCATTAGAATCTAATTTAATTCAAGAACATATCGGCGAAACTTTCTTGAAAGTGACACCAGGTATACGTTTAGAATCTGATAAGACACATGATCAACAACGTGTGACAACACCAGAAGACGCTAAAAAATTAGGCTCAACACATATAGTAGTGGGTCGTTCAATTACGCAACATGAAGATCCAGTAGCAAGATATCACGAAATATTACAAAGATGGGAAGGATAATTCATATGACTCAAAATATCGCACAATCATTATTAGAAATTAAAGCTGTAACACTTTCACCTGACGATCCATATACATGGAGTTCAGGCATAAAATCACCGATTTATTGTGATAATAGAGTGACATTAGCATATCCTGAAATTAGAGAAAATATTTATCAAGGTTTAATTGAATTGATCAAAGAACACGCTCAAGATGCTGAAATTATTTCTGGTACGGCAACAGCAGGTATTCCGCATGCAGCATTTGTTGCGGATCAACTAAAATTACCGATGAGCTATGTGAGATCTAAAAGCAAAGGTCATGGTAAAGGGAATCAAATCGAAGGTGCTTTAAGCAAAGGGAAAAAAGTAGTTGTAATTGAAGATTTAATTTCAACAGGTGGTTCTTCAATTAATGCTGTTGAAGCTTTAATTGAAGATGGCGCGGAAGTATTAGGGGTATTTGCAATCTTTACATATGGTATTAACAAAGCAGAAGAAGCTTTCAAAGCAATCGATGTCCCATTTTATACTTTGTCTAATTATGATGAACTGATTTCAGTAGCTGAAAAAGAAGGTTATATCGAAAATAAAGATATAAAAACTTTAAAAGCTTGGAAAGATACTTTATAATAAAGTCAAGATAAGGGGGGTCTTTATGGAAAGCCAACATAAATTATCTGCTGCAGAAGAACAAGAGCAGATAAAAAAATGGGGACATATTAATGATTTTCTTAAAAAAGATTCTAATGCGAAACCTGACTTTAATCACTATGAAGTAAGAGACGAAAATATGTACGAACGTACAGGTTATTCGAATAACACAAACGTGAATAGACAGAGAAGATATGATTTAGGCGACAAAAATATATTTAAAAGTATCAAAAAAGAATTAGAAGCAAAAGGGTTCTTTGATGATTAATAAGACATTAAGAAAAAACTACTAAAAAAATTGGTATCAATTTTTTTAGTAGTTTTTATTTTTTAAGCATGAATATTCAGAAAATTGTATGAATTAAGAATGACGTTTGTTAAAATGTAAACGTATACACTTTTAAAGGGGGCGAAATGTATGAATAAACGTGATAATAAGTTTACGAATCAACTTTGGAAAGAAAGTGGACGTACGAAAGAAATGTTAAAGTTCTTTTCAACGGATGCATTAAAAAATCAAAATAAACCAGATCCTGAATTGAAAGCTTACAATACTGCACAACTTATCGGATTAATATTAGGTCCATTACTATTTTTAGTTGTGTTATTATTTTTCAAAGCAGATGGACTGAGTCAAAATGGTGTCTACGTTATGGCTGCCACTTTATGGATTGCCGTATGGTGGATTACTGAAGCTATACCAATTCCAGCAACAAGTTTAATGCCTTTATTCCTTTTTCCATTAGGCGGAATTATGGATAGCGCGACAGTTTCAAGTGCATATGGAGATGATATTGTATTCCTATTCTTAGGTGGTTTCATTATTGCAGTTGCGATGGAAAGATGGAATTTACATACAAGAATTGCACTCGTCATTATTAAAAGTATTGGTACGAGTACAGGTAGAATTTTATTAGGATTTATGATTGCAACAGGTGCATTATCGATGTTTGTTTCAAACACAGCAGCCGTAATGATTATGATTCCAATCGGTATGGCAATTATTAAAGAAGCGAATGAATTAACAGCTGAAGGTAATGACCATCACAACTTATCACAATTTGAAAAATCTTTAGTACTTGGTATTGGTTATGCAGGTACAATCGGAGGATTGGGAACTTTAATTGGGACACCGCCTCTTATTATTTTGAAAGGTCAATACGAGAAGATTTTCGGAGAAGAAATTGGATTCGGTCAATGGATGGTTATGGGTGTACCTACAGTCATTATCATACTCGCGATAACTTGGGCATATTTAAATTTTGTAGTATTTAAACATGACATGAAAGAACTTCCAGGTGGGAAAGAAATTATTACAAGAGAGTTAAAGTCTTTAGGTAAGACGACTTATGAAGAAAAAGTTGTATTCACACTATTCTGTTTAGCTGCATTTTTATGGGTATCTAGAGAATTCTTATTAGCACAATTACCTTTTACAGAATTAGTTAAAGATGGCACAATTTCAATGTTTATCGCTGTTATACTTTTCTTAATTCCAGCAAAACGCAAATTTGCTAGAATTCTTGATTGGTCAATTGCTAAAGATTTACCATGGGGCATTTTATTACTATTTGGTGGTGGTTTAGCAGTAGCTTCTGCCATTACAGAAAGTGGATTAGATAAATGGATGGGTAAACAAATTTCAGGATTAGATGGCGTCAATATCATCTTAATTATAGGAATTGTTACGCTGTTTGTATTATTCTTAACAGAAATTACATCTAATACTGCAACAGCTACAATGATCTTACCAATTTTAGCTACAATAGCAGTTGGTATTCATGTACATCCACTAGCATTAATGATTCCAGCAGCAATGGCTGCAAACTGTGCATTTATGTTACCAGTCGGAACACCACCAAATGCGATTGTATTTGGTACAGACAAAGTAACGATCCGAGAAATGGCGACAGCCGGATTTTGGTTAAACTTAATCAGCTGTGTGATTATCGTCGGATTTGTATGGTTCATGGTTCCATGGTTATTTGGCATAGATTTAGTAGCAAGTAAATAATTGAAATATAATTAAAAAAGCAATGCTTGGATGTTGATCCAAGCATTGCTTTATGTTGTATTTTAATCCATAAATAGTTTAATAAATATATATCCGACAATGATAATGGCTAACATAATGACGATCGGTAACAATAATGAAAGTGACATAAAACCTCTCCTTTGTCTTTAACGCTTAATAAGATTATACTAAATTATATACGATTTAAAAAATGATTAAAATCTGTTGATGGAGTGTTTATTCAATGATACCAAAAATTACGACATTTTTAATGTTTAACGGTGAAGCTGAAGAAGCGATTAATTTTTATACGTCTATTTTTAAAGATAGTGAAATTTTAACAATGGTTAAATACGGTGAAGAGGGACCTGGTGAACCTGGGACTGTTCAACATTCTATATTTAAAATAAATGGACAAATATTTATGGCGATTGACCAAACAAATGGTGTTGAAATTGAGATGAATCCTGCAATGTCATTATATGTAACGTGTGAATCAGCAATGGAAATGGAACATTTATATTCTAAACTTAAATCGGGTGGTGCGATTCTCATGCCTAAAACAGAATTACCACCAACATTTAGAGAATTTGCGTGGGTTCAAGATAAATTTGGTGTGAATTTCCAACTTGCTTTACCTGAACAACAGTCATAAATGCAATATATAAAAGAAAAACTTTCATAACTGATAAGCCTTTGAAAATGATTTCTGGCTAGTCAAGTTATGAAAGTTTTTGTTATTTTTTAAGTAATTTTTTAATGTCGTCATAATCAGTTGTGACATAAAGTGTTGTTTGACTGTCGTAAGTGACAAATCCTGGTTTAGCACCACTCGGTTTGTGGACATTCTTTATAGCAGTGTAGTCAACTGGGATTTGACCTGATTGACTTGCTTTAGAATAATACCCAGCAATCATTGCCGCTTCTTCGATTGTTTTTTGCGTTGGTTCGTCTTCTTGTATGACAACATGTGAACCTGGAATATCTTTCGTATGGAACCATAATTGATTTTTTCTTGCGACACGATGTGTTAAGTAATCGTTTTGTTTATTATTTTTACCTAATAAAATCGTTTGACCATCTGTAGAAATAAATGTCGTTAACGTAATTTTGTTAGAATTTTTCTTTTTCTTATTTTTACGTTTCTTAACAAAACCTTGATCTTCTAATTCTTCTCTAATGTCATCAATATCATCAACAGAAATATGGGCAAGTTGTTGTTCTAATGATTCGAAATATAAGATATTAGATTGTGTCAATTTGATTTGTTTATCTAACTCTATTTCACGTGTCTTAAGTCTGTTATATTGTTTGTAATAATATTGAGCATTCATTGAAGGTGATTTTGTTGGATTTAAAGGTATCGTAACAGGCTCATTGTTATAATAATTAATAGTTTCTAACGATTTGTCACCTTGTTTAATTTGATACATATTCGCCGTTATTAATTCTCCAAATAATTGTTGCTCATCTTTGTTACGAGCCGCTTCTCGCTCATTAATTAATTTTTCAAGTTTATGGCGATTTTTTTGAAGATGTTGGTCGACAATTTTAACTAAATCTAATGCACGTTGCTTAACGCGCTCTCTTTCACCACGTGATTCATAAAATCTATCTAAACATTCGTGTAAATTATCAAAGGACATATAGTCATTTCCGTAAGAATGTAACGGCATAAAGTAGAAAATTTCTTTCCCAGTCGAATCATCACTGTAAATAACAGGATTAGGTGATTGCTGAACTTCATCCATTACTTCATTAAAAGCTTCCACTAATGTTTCTTGATTCATAAATGGTCGTCTAGATGTAATCTCTTTCGTTATAAGCGGACTAAAACCTTCAAATTGTTGAAGAAGCTGTCGGTCAATTTTACCCGAATTAAAATCAATATATTTATTAATATCATCCACTTCGAAAGGATTTAATTTCTTAACAGTAGGTGGGTATTCATATTTGAAACCTGGCATAATTGTACGAGCAGTATTAGTATTAGGTGTATGGTGTTTAAAGCCGTCGATAATTTTACGGTCGCCATCAATTAAAATGATATTACTATGTCTACCCATAATTTCTAATACGATTGTTCGTTTTCTTAAATCACCAATTTCATCTCGAGAATGAACATCGATTTCTACTAAACGGTCATTACCAATTTGAGTAATACTTTGAATAATGCCGCCATCTAAATGTTTACGTAGAACTCTAAGAAACATTGGTGGGTCGAAAGGATTATCAAATTTTTCAGCAGTTAAGTGAAAACGACTGAAATTTGCATGTGTTGATAATAGTAATTGTTTATTTTTTCGTTCACTTCGAATTGTTAATATAATTGTGTCATTACTAGGTTCAGTAATTTTATGAATTCGCCCAGTTACGAGCGATTGTATATCTTCAACGATCTTTCTAGTAAATAAGCCATCAAAAGCCATTTGCATTCACACCTTTATCAAAAGTCAATTTATTGTAACATGTAAGGGATTAAATGAGTATAATTCTGTTTAATCTTTAAACGTCTCTAGCCATATAGAATTGAAATATGGTAAGATATAAAAAAACAAAATGATAATAAATCGTTAGTATTCATTAGGAAAGGTCGTTTGACATGAACATAGAAAAAGGGTTACTGATAGTGCTCTCTGGCCCATCTGGAGTTGGTAAAGGAACAGTACGTAAATCAATATTTGATGATCCGAGTACGGATTTTAAATATTCTATCTCTATGACTACTCGAAACATGCGTGAAGGAGAAACGGATGGCGTAGATTATTTCTTTAAATCAAGAGAAGAATTTGAAGCTTTAATAGCTGATGACCAATTTATAGAGTATGCTGAGTATGTTGGTAATTACTATGGTACGCCAGTACAATACGTAAGAGATACGATGGATAACGGTTATGATGTATTTTTAGAAATTGAAGTAGAAGGTGCTAAACAGGTTAGAAAGAAATTCCCTGAAGCATTATTTATTTTCTTAGCACCACCGAGTCTTGAACATTTGAAAGAAAGACTTGTCGGTCGCGGAACGGAATCAGATGAAATCATCCAGAACCGTATTCTTGAAGCGCGTAAAGAAGTTGAAATGATGAACCTTTACGATTATGTTGTTGTAAACGATGAAGTTGAATTAGCGAAAGAGCGTATTCAAGCCATCGTAGAAGCTGAACACTTAAAAAGAGAACGTGTTGAAGCACGTTACAGAAAAATGATATTGGAGGCAAAAAAATAATGTTATACCCACCACAAAACGAATTAAAAGACAGCATCAATTCTAAATATTTAGTTGTAACAACTGCAGCTAAGAGAGCACGTGAACTACAAGAACACCCTGACAGTTTATTATTAGATGAATATCGTTCATTAAAAAATGTAGGTCAAGCACTAGAAGAAATAGCAGCTCATAAAGTATATGCTAAATTAGAAGACTAATCATTTGAATTAACGAAAGACCTTTTATGTTTGGACGACCAATCCATACATGAAAGGTCTTTTTATTGAATATGGATATTGTAATTTAGATTCATGACAGTCTTTTTTAAAGAATGTATAATAAGTATAAAGTTTAAGAATCGAATTAATCGGAGGAGTACACAAATGAAGAATATACTTCTAGCTGTAACTGGGGGAATAGCTGCCTATAAAGCTATAGATTTAACGAGCAAATTAACACAAAGCGGCTATCAAGTGCGCGTCATGTTAACTGAACATGCGAAACAGTTTGTGACACCATTGGCATTTCAAGCTATCAGTCGCAATCACGTTTATACAGATACTTTTGACGAAAAAGATGTCAGTGAAATTCAACATATTACGTTAGCTGACTGGGCTGATGCAGTCATTGTTGCGCCTGCAACAGCTAATACAATTAGTAAATTAGCGAATGGCTTAGCAGATAACATGGTGACTTCAACATTACTCGCTACGACTGCTCCTGTTTTTATCGCACCAGCAATGAATGTTCATATGCTTGAACATCCTTCTACCGTTGAAAATATGTCTCGTTTAAGAAATTATGGTTATAAATTCATCGCGCCTGGGGAAGGTTATTTAGCTTGTGGTTATGTTGCAAGAGGTAGAATGGAAGAACCGATTACCATTTTGACAATTATTGATGATTATTTTAAAGAACAAGCACAACCAGAAACATTTGCTTTAAAAGGTAAAAACGTACTTGTAACTGCTGGACCAACAGTTGAAAAAGTAGATGCTGTACGCTATTTTACAAATCGTTCAAGTGGAAAGATGGGTTATGCATTAGCTGAAGCTGCAAGAGATTTAGGGGCGAACGTTACATTAGTAAGTGGAGAGACAAATTTAACGCAACCTGTTGGCGTAGAATTTGTTCAAGTAACAAGTGCTGAAGATATGTTCCAAGCTGTTAAATCACGTATGAATGATATGGACATGATTATTAAAGCAGCAGCAGTCGCTGATTACACACCAGTTGAAACTTCTGAACATAAAATGAAAAAGAAAGATGGCGACTTGCAGCTTACATTTAAAAGAACGACAGACATCCTTAAATATTTAGGAGAACATAAAGGTAAGCAATACTTAGTTGGATTTGCTGCTGAAACAGATAATGTCGAAGAATATGCAATGGGTAAATTGAAAAAGAAAAATGCAGATGTCATCGTTGCCAATCACGTTGCGAATGAGGCAATTGGTTTTAGATCTTCAGATAATGAAGTAGATATGTATTTTGCAAATGGAGATAAAGTACCAATTGCTAAAGCTTCTAAACAACAAGTGGCCATCAAAATTTTAAATGAAATTACTAGTAGGTGGGAAGATTGATTGCAAATGTAGTCGTAGATATTCCAGCTAAAAATGTCGACAAAATATTTGATTATTTAATTCCGCAAGATATTGAAGATATCGTCAAAGTCGGTGTTAGAGTTGAAGTGCCTTTTGGTCCACGTAAAATTCAAGGGTTTGTCATTGGCATAAGTGAAGAATTAACAAGTGACATTGATCAGTCTAAATTAAAATCAATCATTCGTGTTAAAGATTTTAAACCAGAGTTAACAGCGGAACTCATTGAACTGAGTGAATGGATGTCTAACTTTCACTTAGTTAAGCGTATTTCGGCTTTAGAAATTATGTTACCGAGTGCTGTCAAAGCTAAATATCAAAAAGTATATTGTGTTGCTGATCCAGAAGGGATTCCTGCACAATATTTAAATCATTTTAATAAAGAAGGTATTTTAACATTTGAACAAGCGCAACAACTTCAAATTGTTTCTATTTTAGAAGACTTTGTAGAAAATGAGGCAATTATAAAAGACACAATTGTAGGTCAACAACTTACAAGAAAATATGTAACTTGTGTAAGAATCGTCCCTACAGATCGATTAGATGAGATTTTGATGTCATTGAGTAAAAAAGAAAAACAACTTGATGTCATGAACTATTTAATTGAACATAGACGAGAAGATGTCATGCTCAGAACATTAAAAGAAGAAGGTTTCTCAGAATCGAGTATCAATACGCTTGTTAAAAATCAAATATTAGAAAAATACGATGGCATTATGAATAGAGATCCGTATGAGCATCGTATTTTTGAAAAAGAACATAATAAAGCATTAACTGAAGCGCAACATGAAGCTTTTACACAGATTGATGAAGCGGTTCGTAATAATGAATCGAAGACGTTTCTTTTACATGGTGTGACGGGTTCAGGGAAAACAGAAGTATACTTACAAACTATTGAGAATGTACTTAAAAAAGGTGAACAGGCGATTATGCTTGTACCTGAAATTGCATTAACACCTCAAATGGTTAACCGATTTAAAGCGCGCTTTGGTGATGAAGTTGCTGTATTACATTCCGGTTTATCTAAAGGTGAAAAGTACGATGAATGGCAAAAAATAAGAGATGGTAAAGCGAGTGTTTCAGTCGGTGCAAGATCAAGTGTCTTTGCACCATTTGAAAAATTAGGTCTTATTATCATTGACGAAGAGCATGAAGCAACGTATAAGCAAGAAGATTATCCGAGATATCATGCAAGAGAAATCGCGATATGGAGAAGTGAATATCACAAATGCCCAGTCGTATTAGGATCAGCTACACCAAGTCTAGAAACTTTTGCACGTGCAGAGAAAAATGTTTATCAATATTTAGGATTACCAGATCGTGTAAATCAACAGAAAATGCCTGAAATTGAACTCATTGATATGAGGGAAGAACTTCAAGAAGGTAATCGTTCGATGTTCTCTAATGACCTGACTAAAGCTATTCAAGATCGCATTGATAAAGGGGAACAAATTGTATTGTTCTTAAATAGAAGAGGACATTCATCATTTGTATTATGTAGAGATTGCGGACACGTACCACAATGTCCAAATTGTGATATCTCGCTTACATATCACAAGACACATGATGATTTAAAATGTCATTATTGTGGATACAGTGAACCTATGCCTCAAAGATGTCCAAGTTGTGAAAGTGAACATATACGACAAATGGGTGTTGGCACGCAGAAAGTCGAAGAAATTATATATGACACATTCGAACGCGCTAAAGTTATTAGAATGGATGTCGATACCACTTCGAAAAAAGGAGCTCACGAAAAATTATTAACAGCTTTCGGGAATCAAGAAGCAAATATTCTGTTAGGGACACAGATGATTGCTAAAGGACTGGACTTTGAAAATATTACATTAGTAGGCGTACTTAATGCAGATACGATGTTAAACTTGCCAGATTTCAGATCGAGTGAAAAGACATTCCAATTACTGACTCAAGTTGCAGGTAGAGCAGGGCGACATGAGAAACAAGGCGAAGTCATGATTCAAACATATAATCCAGATCATTACGCTATCTTAGATGTCACAAGCAATGATTATATGTCCTTTTACCAAAAAGAAATGAAATTTAGACAGATTGGTAAGTACCCACCATATTATTATCTTGTGAATTTGACTATTAGTCATACAGATATTAAAAAAGTATTAAAAGCATCCAAGCATATACATGGTATATTGTTGCAACACGTTACAACACAATCCTTTGTATTAGGACCATCACCAAGCCCGTTGTCACGTATTAATAATAGACATCGATTCCAAATATTAATTAAATTTAAGAACGAACCAGATTTATTAACAGCCTTACAATATTTAGATGATTATTATCACGAGCAATACTTAAAAGATAAACTATCACTAGAAATAGACATTAACCCGCAAATGATGATGTAAATAATTGAAAAATACCCTTAATTGCCAATGTTTGTAGCTTATAAATATATTTTTAAAACTATCAAAGGGCAAAGTAAGGGCAGATTTGATTGATTTTATCTAATATGGGATATTTTCGAGTTTTTCAATAAGTAATTTGTCCATTTTCTCGGTGACGTGAGTATATACTTTTATAGTTGTTTGTTCATCTGTATGTCCTACACGTTTCATTATAGCTTTTAATGATATATTCATTTCAACAAGCAAACTTATATGTGTATGTCGAAATGTGTGTGTTGTAATATGTTTATCAAGATTTAGGCTCTTAGCTGCCATTGCTAAGAGTCTATTTATTTTATGAGAGTATATAGGGTTTCCACCTGTAGTTGTAAATATAAATCCTCTATCTTTATATTTATCAACCCACCTAGCCATTGCTTTATGCTCTAACAAAACAGATTTTAATATATCGCATGAACGTTTATTCAATGAAATGGTTCTGTGTGAACCTATAGTTTTAGCTGTATCTTTATAACCATAACCTTCGTCATTTTTTAACCAGTGTATTGTGCCATTTACAGATAATGTTTTGTTTTGCAAGTCAATATCTTCAACTTTAAGCGCTTGTACTTCTCCAATTCTAAGTCCAGTTAATGCTTGTAATTCGATAATACTAGCAACTAGGAACTTCATCCTTTTGTTATTATATTTGCTGTTTAAAATGGTGTCTCTAATTTCTAAAACAGTATTCATTTCCAAGTAATTAAATTGCTTTTTCTTTTCCTTTTCTATTTCTTCAATAGTTTTTGGTTTTTTTGGAATTGTAATAGTATCAAATTCTGTTTTTAGATTAGTTTTAAAATGACTATCAGCATACTTGATTATTCTTACAAACATATTTAATACTCTAATTGAAACTTTTGATGAATGATTATCAAATAATTTAATGACAAGTTTTTGCATAAAGGCATGATCTATTTTATATAGTAATACATCTTTATTTATTGAATCTTTTAAATGATTGATTAATATTTTATGATTTTGTAAAGTTGTGGGCTTAATGCCTGATGTTTTTGTGTGTAATGTAAACCATTCAGTAATCACAGCGTGAAAAGTTAATTCCTTATTATCCCTAGAATAATCATTAATCTCTTTTTTTATCTTTTCTTCAAGTAATCTAATTGCTTCACGATTTGATTGTTTGTTGTTTGTATTTAGAACTACACTTGTTCTTCTCCATTTTGCAGTATAGGGGTCTTTAAACTTTTCATAGTATCTATATTGTGTCTTTCCATGTTTATTTTTAATTTTTTCTACCCACATTAATATTCCTCCTAGATAGATTTAATGCCTACTAGACGATGTGTTTTACTTCTATTGATTAACATCTCTAGTCTTTTATATGCCTCTAAATACGTTACCTTAAAATAATATACAAGTTGTTCGGCAGTCCATAACTCATTTGTAACGATTAATCTTTCAGGCATACGTAATAATAAAGAAAATTTTTCAGCTTCAGCTTCTTGTTTAAAATTAAATAAACTTTTTGTTTTCGTTTGATTGCCAAAATGCAAATGAAAATGTGCAAACTCATGACAAAATGCTTTCCACATGTTTTCTGTAGTGTCATTTTTGACGAATATAACGTCTCTGTTTCTTACTTTGGCATAAAGTGTAATAGGGGAGTTATAAACGACTAGAATGTTA
Source organism: Mammaliicoccus sp. J-M41 (assembly GCF_022385935.1). NCBI lineage: Bacteria > Bacillati > Bacillota > Bacilli > Caryophanales > Staphylococcaceae > Mammaliicoccus > Mammaliicoccus sp. J-M41. The sequence continues at coordinate 95,658 of NZ_JAJNIR010000003.1, forward strand.
TAAATATTGCTTAAAAACTCTATATTTAAATCACTGTTATCTAAAATTGTATACGCAGTGATATCATTTACTATATCTTCGACTCTCATAAAATATCCTCCAAATCTAATCAAATGATCTAATTAACTTAATCACTTTACCGATTATATTTATTTTGTTTATATCTTCAATAGAGTAGCTGGTGTTATTTATAGCAACATAGTTTGATAGTTTTTTTATTTCAAATCTATCTGATTCAATAAAATTAATTTCTGCAACAAACTGGTTAAAAGGAGTACCGTTCATTTCATCATTAATAACTACAATATCTTTATCAAATAGCAAAGGCTCAATGTTGTCTGTTTCATCAAAGTAAATAATAATTGCTTGATCGTTATTTTCTATTCTTTTGTTATCTCTTGAAGTTGCAAATTTTGATATTCCAGTTCTAAATTGTTTATATCTTTCTGGGATTTCAATTAATGTGTTTGTATTCATGTTCTATTCCTCCAATTTATAAGAACGTATGTTCGGTTTAAGTTTGAAATAAAAGCCGACCAAAATATTTAGTGGTCAGCTAAATTAAAGCTATTATTTTATTATTATTGATTCCATAATTCGTCCATTTGGTTAGAATATTCTTCTTGTGATAAATCGCCATTTTCTAATTGGTCAATTAATTCTTCTTCTTTTTGCATATTACTTTCAAAGTTTGGATCTCTGTCAGTAAATTGTCCTGTATCTTCATTATAATTCCATCCAGGTTGCGAACCATCGTATCCAACTTGTTGTTCAGATAGTGGTGGTTGTTCTTCTGTTAAAACATTTTGCTCAGTTTGTTGCACTTGATTAGGTTGTTCTGTGGTTGTATCTTCAACTGATTGAGGAATTTCTGTTGTATTTTCTTCGATAGATTGTTCCTCTGTTTTTGGTAGCAGGTCATACTTCAATTGTAACGAATGGTAATATTGATGGTAATTTGATGCAGTTCCAAAGCTTAGATCAAAACTGGTATGGTGGAGGACTAAACAAATCTGAAGTAGCCCAAAGAGTCAATCATAACTATGATACAGAAATGTGGTTTATTAGACCGACGTTTAATAATAATTCGACAAGTGGTTGGCAACAAAACCAATATGGTACTTGGTATAAAACAGAGTCAGCAAGATTTACATCTAGCACTACAATTATTAAGAGATATGATGGTCCTTTTAGAAGTATGCCTCAGGCTGGGAGTATTACTTCAGGTCAATCTGTAAGGTATGATGAAGTATGTTTACAAGATGGGCATGTTTGGATAGGTTATACCGATAGTAAAGGTAAACGTACTTATATCCCAATAAGAACATGGAACGGTGTAAATCCACCAAATCATGGAGTTGGTTCATTATGGGGTACAATATCTTAAAAATTTATGATAAAATGTATTCATAAAATTATTCGTAATTTCATACTCTATAGGTTAATTAATGCAACTATTAACAAAACCCTATCTAGCGGAAACTAGGTAGGGTTGTTTTTGTTTATAATATACATAGACGGGTAGAAATAAATGTAGCTAGCTTTAGCTACATAAGTAGAATTTGGCTAATCTCAAAATTACAAACTTTTATGTATTACATGCTCCAGTCTACGAAAATTGGCTGGAGTATTATTTTTATGTTTAACATTAATTATATGTGGAATATAGAAATATCAAGGCTACCCTTGTAGATTATAGCTTTGATGATAATTTTTTCATATTAAAACGTCCATTACTTACCCTGTCACTTTGTGTGATGGGGTTATTTTTTATGTAAAAATTTAAGAATAAATCTTTAATTTTAGTTGACGTTCGTGAACGTTTATGTTATTATTAATATATAAGGAGGTGGCAAACAGTGAGTAAAACAAAAAAGCTCAAATGTGTAAGAATCACAATCAAGATAAACTTCTACTTTATCAAGATTGACTTCACATTCGAGCAATAACTTAACAGGAGAGCTTGCTCTCCTTCTCATTAACTATAATACAATAATACTCACTGTAAAACAATGAAAATGCAAATCAATGTACGCAAGACAACTAAAGAAGAAAAGAAAGAATTTTTAATCGGTGCAGGTATCTTACTTATAGCAATATTAGTTATTAAGTGGGTGATTTGATGAATGAAATAGATAAGGTATATGCAGAGATTAGACTATTGTTAGCATCAGATATTACTGCGTATCAAATTGAAAAGGGAACAGGATTAAGTAGATCAAAAATTGGTAGGCTTAAAAATGGCGAAAATTCTATAGACAATTTAAGCCTATCAAGTGCAAAGTTATTATTTGAATACGCAAAAGCCCACCTAAATGAATAGCATTTTGTTTATTAAATACTAGGATTAATAATTTACAATATATTCATAATATGGTTTAATTAATTTACAAACTTTTTTATCTTAATTAAGTTTGATATGCACCCTCACTCCTATGAGTGGGGTTTTTTTATAATAATTTTTAATTGAAGTATTAAATTGATTGAAGGAGTGATTGTATTGCTACATACTATTACATCAATACTACCAAAAGTACATGGAGGTAGAACTAAATCTTTATTATATAGGATTAAATTTCTTGAAGAGAATCTTAATCAAAAATCAATCATACATACAACAAACTACGATCCTGATTACATAAATATATATGAGGATTTTAAGGATAGAGGACTTATAAACGATTCTTTAATAATAAAAAATATTTATGAATGGTTATCAAATGATAACTTGCTAGAAAAGTATACACAACCAACTATTTTTAATAAAAGAATAAAAGAAACTAAGATTAAAGTACCAAATTTAATTGAAAAAATTGATAAAAATATTGTTAGATATTATAAAGACAAAGAGTATGTTTTATACAGAAATTTTTATGTGGGAACTAATGTATTAAAATTCGAAGATTTTATGAGTCCTTTCTCAAAGAAGAAATTAGAAAGACGAGAATATACAAAAAACGGCGTACTTCATAGAATCACTAATTATTCTGCAACTAAATACTCAAAATTATATGAAGAATATTACAATAAAAGAGGGGAATTATATTTAAAAAAGTATTTCTCAGATGTTGAAAAAAGCAAATTATTATATATCATACTATATCGTGATAGTAGACCTTATAAATTCTTTGAAAACGAGAAAGAAATGTTCACTTATTATTTCAATCATGTTTTTGAAGATGGTGCTATAGTATTCAACGATGCTAGGTTATTAGATAAATCTTTAATTGAGTGTAATAAACAGCTGAAAAGGGTATTAGTATTTCATAGTACTCATTTAGTTGATAATGGAATTAGAGGCTCATACAAAATTGCATTAAATAAAAATAGTGAAATAGACAAATATATTGTTCTTACTAATTATCAAAAGAAAGACATTCAGCAAGACTTTCAAATTAATGATAGTAAAATAAAAGTTATACCTCACTTCGTTGAAAGAATAAATGATAGCAACATTATTGATAAGATTGACCAGTTTTGTTACGTAGGTAGGATATCTAAAGAAAAACAAATTGATCATATTATACGAGCTTTCAGTAAGTATATTAAAAAAGGGTATGAATCAAAGTTACTTATATATGGGAAAGATGAAGACGGAGAAAAAAACATATTATTAAACCTCATAAGTGAATTAAATTTAGAAGAATTTGTAGAGTTTAAAGGATATACAAATAATCCAAAAGAAGTATTTAGGAAATCAATAGCATCTATATTGACGAGTAAATTTGAAGGATTTGGATTAACTATAATGGAAAGTTTAAACAATGGTTGTCCTATTATATCTTATAATATTAAGTATGGTCCAAGTGAATTAATAGAAAATTATCAAAATGGTATATTGGTAGATAAGAATAATATAGATGAGTTAGCAATTGCTATGGAAAATGCTAGAAATAACTCTCTTAAAAATGTAAAATTAAGTGAAAACTTTAGTAAGCAATCTGCGATAAATAACTATAAAAAATTATTAGATGAGCTACAATAGTAAAGAGTTTAGAAAATGGAGAGATAAAATTGAATAAGCTATCAATTATTATTACATATTATAATAATGAAGAACATATTTTAGATTGTATTGAAAGTATAAAGAAACAAAGAAATCAAAACTTTGATTTAATTATAGTTGATGATGGTTCAACTGATTCATCAGCTAATTTGATTAAAGACTCAATTAGTGATTACGATAAAAGTATTACGTATATTAAATTAGAATATAATTCTGGACATGCATACGCTCGTAACAAAGCATTAGAAAAAGTTAACACACAATACTTAATGTTTTTAGATGCCGATGATCAATTGGCAAGTTATGCTGTTGAGTATTATTTGTCAAAAGTTAATGGATTAGATGGTTTAATAGCACCTATTCATAAATTTACAATTAATAAACCTCAATATGTAGATAAAGACAAAATAAGAATTGAATATTTAACTCAAAAATCAAATCCCAATTCATTTTTAAGAAAAAATACTGCTTGTAATATTTTATTTAAAACAGCAATTATAAAAGCGCATAATATTAGATTTAATGAAAATTTAAAAATATATACAGATGCATCATTTATACTGGATTATATAAACTATGCTGAGAGATTTGTAAGATTATTTGACTTTCCTTTTTATTACAGAGGAGAAATATATGATCCTTTCGAAGGAAACACTCTAAGTGACCAAGATTTTATTTTAACTTTTGAAGACTACGTCAATAGTTACATCGATTCAGTAAAGAGGACAAATAATAAAAAAGTCTTAAATTTTTTAACTCATAAAATGAAATTAGAGATTAAAAATGGTTTTGACCCTTCCTTAAGAGACATTGAGTTAAGGTATAATATGCTCGAGAAACCATTGGTTAAAATTGTTAAGACCATAAAGTGGGATTTATTAAAAGACTCAAAACTACTTTATAATTTAGAGATACTATTTTTATCTATGAACGCTGTAGAAAATGCTAAATATGTCAACAATTTAAGAAGTGTAAGTAGACATGTTAAAAATATAGTGCAAAATAATAAAATGAAAAATAGGTCTAAATATCAACTATTGGATAAGGAAGAATCTGTAGATTCAAATACAATTGTTTTTGAATCATTTGGTGGTAAGAACTATAGTGATAGCCCGAAATATATTTATGAGTATATGCAAAAAAATTATCCTAAATTAAACTATATATGGGTATTTAATAATCCAGATAAAAATGTAATTATAGGTAATGCTGAAAAAGTTAAAAAGGGCTCTAAAGAATATTATGATGCTTATTCTAAAGCTAAGTTTTGGGTTTCTAATGCTAGGCTACCGTTATATTTAAATAAAAAAGAAAATCAAATATATATTCAAACTTGGCACGGTACACCATTAAAACGCTTAGCTAATGATATGAAAGTTGTAAGAATGCCAGGTACAACAACAGCTAAATATAAAAAGAATTTTTATGCTGAGACTTCTAGATGGGATTATTTAGTTTCTCCAAATAGGTATTCTACTAATATTTTTAAAACGGCATTTTGGATGGATGAAGAACGTACTTGGGAAATTGGTTATCCACGTAATGATATATTAGTTAACAGAAGCAATGATCAAGAATACATCAATCAAATCAAAAAAGACTTAAATTTACCTGAAGATAAAAAAGTTATAATGTATGCTCCTACATGGAGAGATGATGAATTTGTCAAAAAGGGACAATACTTATTTGATTTAAAGATTAATTTAGAAAATCTACAAAAAGAATTAGGAGAAAATTATGTGATTCTGTTAAGAATGCATTATTTAATTGCTAATGCTTTAGATTTAAATGGATATGAAGATTTTGCAATTGACGTATCTAATTATAGTGATATTTCTGAATTATATTTAATATCGGATGCACTTATTACGGATTATTCATCAGTAATGTTTGATTTTGGTATACTTAAAAGACCGCAATATTTCTTTGCATATGATATAGAGAAATATGATAAAGGTTTAAGAGGTTTCTATATGGATTATATGAATGATTTACCAGGAGAAATCATAACAGATGAATTTAAATTAGCTGAAGAATTAAAAAATATAGATGAACACAAAAAAAAATATAAAGACAAAATAGAAAAGTTTTATGAAAAATTCTGTTCTTTAGAAAAGGGTCAATCATCTAAGTTTATAGGGGATTTTATTAATGAAAAAACAAAATAAAATATTTAATTTACTGGGAATAGCAACAATTATAGCATTATTTTTAAAGTACAAAGAAAATATAATTGATTTTATTAATCCGTATGATGATAAAAGTGATTATGAAAATATAGATACAAATGATAATGAAAATTTAATTTAATCATAAAAATTACCCACCTTAATTGGTGGGTTTTTTATATGCTATAATTTAATTAAGCGGAAGAGGTTAAGACTATATAGAGGTGGCTGCTACAGACAGTCGCCTTTTTATTATGATATAGGTTTTTGAACATCTTTAATTAGTTTACATAGAGCTTCTATTTGACTTAATGCTTTTGATAATTCTTGATCATATTTTACAGTATATTTTTTATTACCTTTATATATTTCGTATTTATATGATGACTCATATAAATATAGTGAAAGTAAATTAAAGTCACTTATACCAAACTTTAAATTTTTCAAAGTAAGTAATTTATTTGTTATTTTATCTAATGAATCATTATTTAAACTTAAATGATGGTTACTTACTAATTTTTTTATCTCAAAATCGTAATTATCAATACAATTAATGACTAATTCACTTTTTAAATAATCGTATTTAGAAAATGTTATATATGAGTTAAACAAAGGTGTTTCATATCTATATATATTTTTATATGGAGGATAACCTGAATCAAATTTTATTTCATACATGGGTACATCATGTAATAATTCAACATTACCAATATTATAATCAAAATTATTGATTTTACTTAACATAACTTCAAATTTTTTTCTATGATGCTCAGTAATCAAATCTATCATCTGTAATGTTTTATGATTTCTTTTTATTTCATTATCTTTATCTTTTTTATTATTATTCCAAATACTATAAAACGTAAGACCAAAAGCAAGTAAAGTAACTATAGCAGCAAATAATTCTACACCATGATCGTATAAGAAATTAATTTTATCAATACTTCCACTTTTTGTATAAAAATTTATATTTATAATCATCATCTCCTTATAAAAATAGTTTACTCTATTCCCACAATACAATCCATATTCAATCTTATCTTCTGCTTGTCTTTAATAACTTCTAACTTATTCCTTTCACTATCAAATCTATTTATCTCACATTCAATAGTTTTGTAGTATCCATCTTCCCAATACTTAATCGTTGCTGGTGGATCATAAAATAATTTCTGCGCTAACATATCATTTAATTTTCTTAATACAACTTTATCACGTATAATTTTTTATTCTATTATACTAACGACCATTCTGTTCTTTTTAAGTGATTTTGAGGGCAAACTCGGGGCAAGTTGATTAAAAACCTTCTCTTTTTCCATGTATTCTAGCTTATTTATCATCTCGTTTTTCATCTGATTTATTACGTGGGTACAAATTCCTAAAGTAGTCCTATTAATTGGCGGGTGTTTTTATAAAATAAAAAAGTAACCGAAAAACAGTTACTTAATACAGGTTGTAAAATTTACTCAATATTAAAATCATTTTGTTTTTTCTTGATAAAATCTTCTACAGCTTTGTTAAAATCCACTTCACTTTTATCTGATATAACTGCTAACCACCATACAACTTCACCGATTTTATATTCTAAGTTATTTGTTTCATCTTTTTTAGCTGGCCAAATATTTGCTTCATCCATTATAAGTCTGTTAATCAATCCAACATCTGTTGACATCGCCAATGCATCTTCTTGTATTTCCCATTTTCTACCATGATATTTTTCTTCTAAAGCATGGTATGCTTTACGAATTTTCATACTTTCTTCTACAACTTTATTCAATTCCATTACTATTTCCTCCTAAGAAATTTACTTTACTATACTATACATTATATTCATCGTACGAACAAGCGTTCTGTTTTGTAAAGGTAGTTTATTAATAGTAATAATATTTAAATTTATAGAAAACAATATTATAATGTAGAAACTAGATTGATAACTTAAAATTTGAGCAAGGGCAAAAAAAGGGCAATTTTTGTAGACAACAGGAAAATGTATTGAAAATTTTAATTGATAATATTTTATAAATACTGCAATGATCAATCATTTTAGACTATGTCGGATAGTAGTAATTTTCTTTGATTAATCCGCAAATGATGATGTAAATAGAAAGAAACCCGTGAAATGTGAAGATTTCACGGGTTTTTTGTATGTGTATAGATGAAAATGTAGGTTTTTACGTAAGTACAGGTGCCATTAAAAGCAGTTCTGTCCAAAGGTGCAAATACTGATACTGTTATTAGCAGTTCTGTCCAAAGGTGCAAATAATGAGAGGTATCACTTTGTAATGTATTAATAGTCAAAAATGAAAGTAACACTACTTGTTGGTATAATGAATTCAAGTTTCGTTAACGTAATTCGATGAATTAGTGTTTTTTACAATCATCTTTAAAAATGAGGAGTGATGTAATGACTATACATAACGATAAAGAGATAAAAAAATTCAATGACACTGATATAACTGATGAACAAGCTGAACAAATTTTTATTAAAGAAATGAATAAAAAAGCAATACAATTAGGATGCCACGATACAAAAATACTTAATTCAACTGGTCTAACTGCTGTTGGTCAATTATCTACAGCATATGATTTTAATATTTTTACTTTACAAGCGAGTGCATATCAAGAAATTGCCAATGTTTGGGGACAAAAATCGTACAATCTACATGTATTAGGACAAAATGCTAGAAGTTTGATAGTAGAAACAAGTGTAGCTAGTCCGTCTATTGATAATTATTACAAAATTTTGGGTGGTAAAACGGGAACAGTTGGTTTTATAAAAAATTTAACAGCGATTATATATACAAATAATGAAATATTTGTTGCTACTATTATGAGAGGTAGTTCGGATCGATTTAATGATTCGAAAATAGCAATTGATGAAGCTATTAAGAAAGATAGTAACGAAAATTATGATGTTACAAAAATAGGAGATGCAAATTCTTCGTTTTCAATCATCAAATATCCAAAAGTAAATCCAGTATTGTTAACAAATTTCAGACCAGAAATCTTATTGTCGAAAAATGAGACACTTAAGCAAAATCCTGCAAGTATGATGAAAGTAGTAACAGCAATCGTTATGTTAGAAAACATGGAAAACATCAACAATACAATAACTTTCAATGAAAGTGATTTTGTTGGAGAATCTGGTGTGAAATTGAAAGTCGGTGACAAAATAACAATGAGAGATGCTTTATATACAATGTAATTATCATCATCTAACGATACTGCAAAAGCAGTTGCAAGAACAATTGGACATACAATTAATTATAATAGAATGAAAAATATAATCTCTTAAGTAGATGATCACATGAAGTAACAATGGTATCACTTGGAATTTGATTTGGTATTAAATATTGATGATGTCTAATTCTAGTTCTCTTTTCTAATTTTGCTTATGTGAATATCTCTTGAAATTGCAATCAAAGGACGAATGAGCATTTGGAAACTCCCAATTACAAATAGAACAGTTCCTGCAAAAGTAGTTGATTCATTAAAAAATAGAATACTACCCGTTATAAATATCATCGCAAGAATGATATCGTTAATTTGATATAGAAATTTATAAAAAGTAACAACTTTAACATCAATATTGAAAATGGTGAATTCCAATTCATTTTTATTTTTAGTGTGCATAATCCTCACCTCAAGTTGATAATATCAATAAATAGATTAAATTCAAGAAATTGATGTATGTGGGGGAGTACTGACTTCGTTATTAGCAGTTTTGGCCAAAGGTGCAAATACTGATACTGTTATTAGCAGTTTTGGCTAAAGGTGCAAATACTGACCCCGTTAAAAGCAGTTCTTGTTAAAAGTGCAAATAACGAACACCACAATAGTTTATTTAGGGAAGAATTTTCTATTTCTTTTCTTAGCTGATTTAAAATACTTGTTACAAACACGACCAATCGTATATTCTTTCACCGGATAACACCACTGGATGGCTTCATCAAATGTGAAGCCGTCTCTTTTTAAATAATAGAGTTCTTTCAAATTGTACAGAATGATTTTTTCGGATTTGATCTTACAATGACAGTACGTGCAGTTATAGTAGATTTTACTTTCTACTATATTGATTGTGTTCATTTTTCTGCACCTCGGGCATTTTATACCTGCTAAGCTGATGTCGAAGTATGGTGTGATTTCTTTTTGATAATAAGTGGAGTGAATTTTCTTGTGTTGCAATAAAAAGTTTAATAATGCGGGGTTAAACTTTGATGATTGGGATAGTAAAATATCTTTGATTTGATTCAATTGATTGAAGTAGATGATATTTTGATCATGTGGCCAGTTTCCAACGGGTATAAAATGAGGATTCGTAAAAATGATATAAGGCTGAATATTTATATGTATACCATTTTGATACAGTAATTTTTCTAATTCAGATTTCATAAATTGAGTTTGTTTAATGGGGGATTTCGTAGTGATTCCGTAACTATTTTTTAAGAAATCTTGTTCGAAGTGCCACTCGTCTCTATAATGTTTAATTTCAAATAAGAAAAGTGTATTATCTGTTGCGACTAAATAATCAATTTGGACATGATGTTGATTACCGAATTCGAAGTCGTAAATATAGCAGATGTTTGGTATCGTGTTTAAAAATAATTTTAAATAGCGTTCTCCTTCTTTACCATTGTAATAAGTTAGAAGATTATTTCTCTCATCTTTCGATAAAATCTTCCGTGATTCAAGTGCGAGTAAATATTGATAGTAATCGGATGTGTTCATAAAGGACTCCTTTCTGTTATTTATTGGTAATTCAATTTTACTTCGATTACTTAAAAATTTCTATCAAATCAATATAAGCGACTGTAGATGAATTTTCCCTGTCGCTTTTTATATTGATTTACGTTATAATTATACGATGAGTTTTTAAAAAGGAGCGATAGATATGGCTGTAAAACCACTTGTTACGGTACCAAATCCAATATTAAATAGAGAAGTTAAAGATGTTGTGACTTTTGATGAGTCTTTAAAAACATTAATTGCTGATTTAGAGGATACAATGTTTGAAAATGATGGGGTGGGTATAGCTGCACCTCAAATTGGCGTTGATCTTAAAGTTGCGATTGTTGATATGGAGCAAGAAGGTATTTTGCAGCTGATCAATCCAACGATTGTTTCTCAATCTGAAGAAACTGAAGCTGATGTAGAAGGTTGTCTCAGCGTACCTGGCGTCTTTGGAGAAGTGAACAGAAGTAAAATGATTGTTGTGAAAAGTAATGATTTAAATGGTAATGAAGTTGAACTAACTGCGTATGATGATATTGCACGTATTATTTTACATGAAGTAGATCATTTATATGGTGAGTTATTCACGGATAAGATGACAAGAGAAATTAGCGAAGAAGAACTAGAGGAGATGTATAAGGATGAGTAAAATTGTATTTATGGGTACACCAGATTTTTCTACAGGCATTCTTGAAATGCTAATCGAAGAACATGAAGTGATTGCAGTTGTTACTCAACCTGATCGTCCAGTAGGTAGAAAAAAAGTACTGACACCACCTCCTGTTAAAAAAGTAGCAGTCGAACACAATATTCCAGTATATCAACCTGAAAAATTAAATCATTCTCCAGAATTAGAAGAGATTATTAATTTACAACCTGATTTAATCGTAACTGCAGCATTTGGACAGCTATTACCAAAATCACTATTAGATGCGCCAAAATATAAAGCAGTCAATGTACATGCTTCATTGCTACCTAAATATCGCGGTGGTGCTCCGATTCATTATGCAGTTATGAATGGTGAGAAGAAGACAGGCGTAACAATTATGTATATGGCAGAAAAATTAGATGCAGGTAATATTATTAGCCAAGATGAAATCGACATTAAAGAGAACGACACAGTAGGAGATGTTCATGATCAACTAGCAGTACTCGGTACAGCATTATTGAAACGAACTTTACCTACTATTTTTAATGGAACAAATGATAGCATTCCTCAAGATGAATCTCTTGTAAGTTTTGCTTCAAATATTTCAAGAGAAGATGAAAGAATTGACTGGACACAAGATGCTGAATCAATTCATAACCATATTAGAGGGTTATCACCTTGGCCAGTTGCTTATACAACGATGAATGATAAAAATATGAAATTGTGGCGCAGTGAAATTGTAAGAAATGTTAAAGGTAATCCAGGAGAAATTGTTGAAACAACTAAATCAGCTATTATTGTAGCAACAGGTAGTGAAGATGGTGTTGCTTTAACTGAAATACAATTAGCAGGTAAAAAACGTGTGCAAGCACGAGATTATTTAAGCGGATTACAATCAAAAATTGATGGGACTAAATTAATATGATGAAAAACAATGTAAGAAACGTTGCATTAACGATTCTAGATGATGTACTAACAGGTGAAGCATATAGTAATCTACAACTTAATGAAGCGATAAAAAACGAAGCCGTATCTAAAAAAGATGTCGGATTATTAACAGAACTTGTATATGGTACTTTACAAAGAAAAATCACTTTAGAATATTTAATTGAACCTTTTATTAAGACGAAGTTAAAAGGTTGGATGAAACGTCTATTAATCATGAGTGCATATCAATATGTATATTTAGATAAAGTTCCAAATCATGCGATTATCAATGAAGCTGTCAATATTGCTAAAGTACGCGGTGATTTACACAATAGTAAAGCAATCAATGCGATTCTTAGAAATTTCATGTCTACACCATTAAGAACATTAGATGAAATCAAACATGATGATAAGAAACTTTCAATAGAGGGTAGTGTACCTTTATGGTTAACGAAACATTGGATTACACATTTTGGATATGAAAAGACAAGAGAAATGTGTTTACTAAGTTTAACACCGCCAGATACAACAGTAAGAGTAAATACAACACGTATATCTGTTGAAGATGCAGTTGAAAGATTACAAAGTAATGGTTATACTGTCGAAATAGATAAAGACATAGAAAGATGTTTACATGTTAAAGGTGAAGCCATTGTAAATGATAGATTATTTAAAGATGGTTTATTATCTGTACAAGATAAGAGTTCAATGTTTGTAGCAGAAATTTTGAATCCAAAACCGAATAGTACAGTATTAGATACATGTAGTGCACCAGGTGGTAAGACTTGTCATATCGCTGAAATCATGAATCAAACAGGTCATGTTGATGCGTTTGACATTCACCCACATAAAATAGATTTAATTGATTTTAATATCAAAAAATTAAGACTTAAAAATGTAACAGCAGCTGTACACGATGCAACTCAGCCTTTTGATCAAACATATGATTACATCCTTGTAGATGCACCGTGTAGTGGATTTGGTGTCATGAGAAGAAAGCCTGAAATTAAATATGACAAGACGTCAAAAGATGTTGAATCATTATGGCACTTACAATTAGAGATCCTTGAAAATGCGAGTAAATCTCTCGCACCGAATGGAGAATTAGTGTACTCAACTTGTACAATCGAACAAATGGAAAATGAAAATGTTGTTTATTCATTCTTAAAAGCAAATCCAGAGTTTGAATTCGCACCATTTATAGATCCAAGAACAAATCAAGAAACTAAAACATTACAGCTACTACCTCAAGATTATAATTCAGATGGTTTCTTTATTACTAAAATTAAGAGAAAGGAAAGTTAATATGCCAGCGATACAGAAAAAACGCAATAAATTTATGCCAAACTTCGAAAGACCTTCAATATATTCATTACAATTAGGAGAATTAGAAGATTGGTTGATCGATCAATCAGAACCAAAGTTTAGAGCTAAACAAATTTTTGATTGGTTATATGTTAAAAGAGTAGACGCTTTTAGCGAAATGACAAATCTTTCAAAAGAATTGAGAGAAAAACTAGTTCAATCATTTGAAATTACAACGTTAGAAGTAGCTGTTAAACAAGAAAGTAAAGATGGAACTATCAAGTTTCTTTTTGAATTACAAGATGGATACACGATTGAAACAGTATTAATGAGACATGAATATGGGAATTCAGTTTGTGTGACAACTCAAGTAGGTTGTCGTATAGGTTGTACGTTCTGTGCCTCATCAATTGGTGGATTGAAACGTAACCTTGAAGCGGGTGAAATTGTTGCGCAAGTATTAACAGTTCAAAAAGCTTTAGATGCTACGGATGAGCGTGTTAGCCAAGTTGTTATTATGGGTATTGGTGAACCATTTGAGAACTATGATGAAATGATGGGATTCTTAAAAATCATTAATCATAATAAAGGTTTAAACATCGGTGCACGTCATATTACAGTTTCTACATCAGGAATTGTTCCTAAAATTTATGATTTTGCTGATGAATCACTACAAATAAACTTCGCATTGAGTTTACATGCAGCTGATAATGAAACACGTTCTAGATTGATGCCTATTAACAGAGCTTATGATTTAGATAAATTAATGGAAGCTATTGAATACTATGTCAACAAAACGAATAGAAGAATCACATTTGAATATGGTTTATTCGGAGGCGTGAATGACCAAGTTCATCATGCAAAAGCATTGGCAAAATTAATTAAACATTTAAACTGTCACGTGAACTTAATTCCAGTTAACCACGTACCAGAACGTGATTATGTAAAAACATCAAAAGAAGATATCTTTAAATTCGAAAAAGAATTAAAAAGAAACGGGATAAATGCTACAATAAGACGTAATCAAGGTGCAGATATTGATGCTGCATGTGGACAACTAAGAGCAAAAGAGCGAAAAGAAGAAACGAGGTAACAAATCATGGAAGCACGGTTTTTTACAGATGTCGGTCAATTTCGAGAACAAAATGAAGATGCAGGTGGTATCTATACAAATCAAACAGGTCAAGTGTTATTAGTGATTTGTGATGGTATGGGTGGACATGCTGCTGGTGAAGTTGCAAGTCAATTTGTGAATGATTCACTTAAAGCTAGATTCGAAGATGAAAATTATATTGAATATGATCATGCTGAAGATTGGTTGCAATCTAACTTAGCTGATATAAACAGACAATTATATAACGAGTCTATGAACAATGAGATGTATAGAGGCATGGGTACAACTTGTGTTTGTGCTCTAGTCTATGAAAAAGACATCGTTGTAGCTAATATAGGTGATTCACGTGCTTATTTGATGAACAGTCGTGAAATGATGCAATTAACAAATGATCATACATTTGTTAATCATCTTGTTACGATTGGGGAAATTACGAAAGAAGAAGCTTTCACGCATCCTCAAAGAAACATTATTACAAAAGTTATGGGAACAGATAAACGTGTTAACCCAGATATTTTTTACTACAATACAAAATTTTATGATTATTTGCTTTTAAATTCAGATGGTTTGACAGATTACTTACATGAAGATGACGTTCAACAAATTGTGATGTCTCATAAAGGTACGGTTGAGGATATTGGTGAAACGCTTATCGAAGAAACAATAGAAGTCGAAGGTAAAGATAATATCTCGTTAATATTATATCCATTTGAAGGTGGAAAAATATGATAGGTCGCATAATCGCCGGTCGCTATGAATTTGTGAAGTATCTTGGTGGCGGTGGTATGAGTAACGTCTATTTAGCGAAAGATAAGATCTTGAACCGTGATGTAGCAGTGAAAGTAATCAACATACCGCCTTATGAAAAAGAAAAAGCCGTTGAACGTTTCGAACGAGAAGTTCAAAATACGACGATTTTAAGTCATAGTAACGTTGTGAATGTACTGGATGTAGAAGAAGATGATAATTGTTATTACCTTGTTATGGAATATATAGAAGGACCAACATTAAAGGAATATCTATGTAAAGAAGGTAAGTTATCTGCAGATGAAGCGGTTGAAATGACGCTTCAAATCTTAAAAGGTATCGCACATGCACACCATCATCGAATTATTCATCGAGATATTAAACCGCAGAACATTCTCATGACTAAAAATGGGACGTTAAAAATATTAGACTTTGGTATCGCAAGGGCATTAAGTGAAACAGCTCTAACTGAAACGAATCATGTTATGGGTTCTGTTCAATATTTATCGCCTGAACAAGCTAAAGGTCAATCAACAGATGAATCATCAGATATTTATTCTATTGGTATTGTATTGTATGAATTATTAACAGGACACCCACCATTTAATGGGGAAACGCCTGTAAGTGTAGCCATTAAACATATTCAAGAAGAGTTGCCTTCTATTAGAAAAGAACGACCATCTATACCTCAAAGTATAGAAAATGTCATTATGAAAGCAACGCGTAAAGAAAAGTCACTCAGGTACCGTGATACAAATGAAATGTATAATGACCTTTTAACAGCATTGGATGATGAACGTAAAGATGAATTACCTAGGTATGATTCTGATTCAGATACTAAAACAATGCCCGTTATAAAAGCAGATGAAGAAGAAAGTGATACAAAGACTGTTCCAAATGCAACGACGCAACAAAATGCTAATGCACAACAACAAAATACGGAAACAAATAAGCCTAAACGTAAGCGAAATAAATGGTTAATCGTTTTTGTACCTATTTTACTATTATGTATGTTAGTAGGTGCAATCGGTTTTGCCTTAACAGCACCTAAATATGTAGATGTGCCTAACTTATTAGGAAAATCACGTGGTGAAGCCTTAGCTTTAATAGATGAAAAAGGTTTAAGTAAAGGCAAAATAACAGAAGCCTATAGTAATAGCTTTAAAGAAGGCGAAGTTATGAAAGTAACACCTAAAGTAGGTAGTAAAGTCAAAGAGATGACTAAAGTTGATTTAGTGATATCTCAAGGTGTTAAGACGTTTACCGTAGAAGATTATGTTGGAAAATCAGCAGACAAAACGAAAAAGCAATTAGAAAAACAAGGCTTTGAATCTGTCCGTATAAAAGAACAATACGATAAAGCGGTGAATGGCACAGTAATTAATCAAAATATTGAACCAGGTTCTAAAGTCGTACCTAAAGATACGATGATTATTTTGACAAAATCAATCGGCGTGAAGCAAGAATACGTTAAAGATTATACGGGTGAAGAAATCAGTAAAGCAACTTCTGAACTTGAAGCGCTAGGATTTAAAGTAGAACAATCTGAAGTTGAAAGTGATGAACCAGCAGATACAATTGTCAAACAATCATTTAAAGATGGACAATTGCCAGTCGAATCAACGATTTACTTTGATGTATCTAAAGGTGAAGATAAAGACTCTGACTCAGATAAATCAGATGACAAAGATAAAAATGATGACAACAATGATAATGCAAGAGATAAAACATATACACAATCAGTTTATATACCATTTACAGGATCTGATAGTAAAAAAGGTCAAAAAGTAGAAATCTTTGTTAAAGATAAATCAAATGATATTAAAAAAGTTGCAGATTCCTTTACGATTAAAAAAGATACAACAAGAAGCATTAATTTCACGATTCCAAAAGGCGAATCAGCTGAATATCGCGTTGAAGTAGATGGTAAAGAAATTGAAAGTAACACAATTCATTACGATGATTTCTAAATATATGAAAAGTATATAGCTATATGAGAGACTGAAACATTAAACAGTGTTTCAGTCTCTATTTTTATACACTATTGATTTAATGCTTAGTTCTTAGTAAAATTTAGAAAATGAGTCTGGGGTGAAAAATATGCTTCCTTATGTGTCTTTATATGAATATGTATATCGTCAAACAGAACATGCTATTGTAGATGCTGATCAAAAGAACGCTATTTATGAAGAGTATAAAAATATTGTGACCTCATCTCATCTGACTGATCAAGTCTTTATAGAAGTTATGAATAATTTCTTCTATGATATAGGCTTGTTAAATACGTCTATTAAGGCATTGAAAGTTCCTGACAAGCAAGTGGGGATTAAGGTGAGGGCTACTAAGGATGCTTTAGTTGTTATGGAAGTGCTGGATGATATACGCTTTGTTGTTGGTGATGAAATTACACAGTTATCAGGGGATTCTATTGAATATTGTAGAATGAGATATCATCGTTTATTAAAAGATGAACCATACCATAGAGAAGAATGGGGACATATTTTAACTTTCCAAAATGAAGTAGAAGTAAAAAGAGCGAATCAAACTTATCGCTTTGAATTGAGACATTATCCGGTGAGTACTGAACATACGATTGATATGACAGTTAAGGATGATGTGCCAATATTAGAATTTAACGGAGATATAAGTTTTGAACAAGCTGTTGAAGCGTTATATAAATTATCCAAAATTCAAGAATCATCTAAAAAAGTCGTGTTTGATTTTAGGAATGCACAATTTAAAAATTTAAGTATCGCAGAGTTTCTTATACCTTATTTTTATGAGATTGGTAATCAAGAAACGATATTAACGAGAGACACACACGTAAAGGTTGAGCGAGAGCGTCATAAGACGTTATTTAAGCAAAAATTAGAACGTTTGTATAAAGCGTGCAGTGAAATGAATGAACAAGCTTTTTATCAAAATATTTTGGATCAACCTGTTGGTGATTGGAAACTCTTTGATGATGATAAAATTGATTTTATCGGATTAAGTCGATTTGAAGAAATTGTGGTCTTAATTGATAAGGATACATCTTATGCAGCTGAATGGCTCGTTTATAAAATAGCAAAATCGGGAATAGTCAATCTTGTCGGAAGACCAACAAGTGGGAATTTATCATTTTTTAATATTGTTGAAGAAATTATTGATCAACGATTTATACTTAGTTTTCCAGTTGATAATCTAAGTCAATCGATTCAAGATGATGTCGTTTATCCAGATACGCTAATTGAGTGGTCAAAAAGGCATGCATTAGTTGACAAAGATATAAAATTTTCAATTGATAATAGTAGTTGATTGATTATTTTCGCAGAAAATGAAATAATATGTAAGTATATGAAATTTACAAAAATTCTAGGGGGCATTAACTTTATGGGTAAGCAAATACCAAAAGATAGAGGTCTAGACAGTACATTAAAAGTCTTAAAAGAAGGCTATAAATATGTACCAAATAGACTTGAGAAATTTGATACAAATATTTTTGAATTAAGAGCATTAGGTGGAAGAAGAACAGTTGTATTTAGCGGTAAAGAAGCTGCAGAGATTTTTTATAACAATGAATTAATTGAAAGACAAGGTACGTTACCTAAACGTGTTGTTAATACTTTATTCGGTAAAGGCGCTATACATACTACTGGTGGTAAAAAACACATAGACCGTAAAGCTCTATTTATGTCATTAATGACTGAAGAAAACTTAGAATATTTGAGAGAACTTACACGTAGTACTTGGTTTATGAATACTGAACGTATGGAAAGAATGGACGAAGTTAACGTTTATAAAGAATCTATCATTCTATTAACTAAAGTTGGATTTAGATGGGCAGGCATTATCGCTTCTCCTGAAGAAATCGAAAGCTGTGCTAAAGATATGGATACTATGATCGATTCATTCAAAAATATCGGTACTGCATTCAAAGGTTATAGAGAAGCTAAAAAAGCAAGAGATAGAGTAGAAACATTCCTAGAAAATCAAATTATTGCAGTACGTGAAGGTAAATTAACACCTCCACAAGGTACAGCATTACATGAATTTAGTCATTGGGAAGATTTTGAAGGTAATTTAATGGATTCTAGATTGTGTGCGATCGATTTAATGAACGTTGTGCGTCCTCTAGTCGCAATTAACCGTTTTGTTAGTTTCGGTGTGAAAGCATTACATGATTATCCAGGAGAAGCAGAAAAAGTTTTCAATAATGAAAATGACTATGCTTATAAATTTGTACAAGAAGTTAGAAGATTCTATCCTTTCGTACCATTTTTACCTGGTAAAGCAGCAGTAGATATCGAATTTGATGGCTATACTATTGAGAAAGATACGTTCTTAGTATTAGATATTTACGGAACATTGCATAGAGAAGGCTTATGGGAGAATCCAGAAAGATTCTATCCAAACCGCTTCAGCGATTGGGACGGAAGCCCATTTGATTTAATACCTCAAGGTGGCGGCGATTATTATACAAACCACCGTTGTGCGGGTGAATGGATGACAATTATCATCATGGAAGAATCAATGAAATACTTCGCTAGAAACATTTCATATGATATGAAAAAAGACCAAGACCTATCTGTTAATTTAAATAAATTACCAGGTCGTGTCGTAAGTGGTACAATCATTGAAAATGTTAATGCATTAGTAAACCGTAACGTAGAATCAGTTTAATCATGAATTAATTCATTATAATAATATTATTCAGGCTGAAATTTCATTCGAAATTTCAGCCTGAATTCATGTATATATGAAAATTTTCAAAGATATTTGGTATCATAGGTAAAGAGGTGATGACATGGTAACTTGTTTAGTTGTAGATGATGATAAATTTATCTTAAATGATTTGAAGCGAGAAATTGAACGTGAACATATAAATGTTATAACAAGTCTCAGTGGTGAGGAAGCTTTAGAAGTTGTAGAGCATAAATATATTGATATCGCTGTTGTAGATATTATGATGCCAGGTATGGACGGTTTTGAATTGTGCCAAATACTTAAAGATAGTTTTGATATTCCAGTTATCATGTTAACTGCAAGAGATGAGTTGAGTGATAAAGAAAATGCATTTCTTGCTGGAACAGATGATTACGTAACGAAACCATTTGAAATTAAAGAGTTAATATTTAGAATAAAAGCTGTACTACGCAGATTTAAAATTAATTCATCCAATGAACTTCAAATAGGTAATACACATATTAATAGTGTTGATATGGAAATAACGATTAATCAGAAAACAATGCTTTTACCAAAGAAAGAATTTGCATTACTAGATTATTTAATGCGTAACAAAGACAAAGTATTACAACGAGACAAAATCATTGAAGTTGTATGGGGCATTGATTTCGAAGGAGACGAGCGAACGCTTGATGTACATATTAAACGTATTAGAAAGCGATTAGAAAAGTTAGAGAGCGATGTCTTGATTAAAACTGTGAGAGGCGTTGGTTACAAGGCGGTGCTAGCTCATGAGGTTTAAGTCTTTAGCGCAACGTATAACGATCTATACAATAGTTGTAATGCTCGTAAGTGCTATTTTAGGATTCATTCTTACAAATATTTATTATCATATAGATTTAAAAGAAAAAAATGACCACAAAGTGTTTAATACTTTAAAAGACGTACAAGATTATATTGATCATGATAATGAAATGTCGTTGGATAATTATTTAAATCATTTAAGCGAACTTCATTATCAAGCTGTATTATATAACGGTAAGTTGAAACCGACTTACTATGGTGATAACTTTAGAAAATATAATTTAGATAATCAAGCAGTTGAAGATGTATTAGACGGAAAAACGTATCATGGTATTAAAAATAGACCGTTTAATATTTTTATTACAGGATTCTTTGATAATGAAACGAGAAACACTGTCGGTATCAAAATTCAACACCAAGGTGCTGAATATGCGTTATTCTTAAGACCTAGTGTCGGTTCCATGTTAGGCGAATTTAGAATATTTTTAGCGATATTACTTGTGTTACTTGTCGTCATTTCATTAATACTCGTGCTATTTTCAAGTTATTCATTGGCAAACCCAATTAGACGACTTATGAAGACAACAGAATCATTACGTAAAGGTGATTTTGATGTGGATATCAAAGTAACACGTGACGATGAAATAGGTATATTACAACATCGATTTATTAAGATGAGAGATGAACTTAAACAACTAGAAATGATGAGACAATCCTTTGTTCAAAATGTGTCTCATGAAATTAAATCTCCACTTCAATCTATTTTAAGTTTATTAAGAGAACTTGAACATGAACATGATGAAAATAACAGAATACAAATTATAGAAGATATATATGCTAGAGCATACCGTTTGAGTAATTTAACGAAACAATTATTGTTGTTATCGGAATTAGATAATAGTGAACATTTGTCCTTTAATGAAACAGTACATGTTCAAAAAGTCATTAAAGAAGTCGTTCAAAATCTGAATTTCTTATTAGAAGACAATGAAATCTCAGTTCTATTTGATATGGATGATTTAACAATTAAAGGTAATCATAAGTTACTTTATCAAGCACTCTATAATATATTAAATAATGCTATTAAATACTCACCTAAACATAGTATGATACAAATTGATCTTAAAGAAGAAAATGAATTTGTAAAAGTTTCTATTATTGATGAAGGTTATGGCATGACTGAGAAACAATTGAAACATATTAAAGATCGATTTTATAAAGGTGATCAATCACATAATATTCATGTTGATAGTAACGGTCTTGGTTTATCAATAGTTGATTCAATTATTAAACATCATGATGCTCAAATCTTCTTCGAAAGTGAAGTCGATAAAGGAACAGAAGTAACGATTTTGTTTAAGCAATATAAATAATTGATTATTTAAGCAGTATGATTTGGTATAATTAAAATAAAATGAGGTAGGTGTTATATTGAAAACGGGTCGTATTATTAAATCAATAAGTGGAGATTATTCAGTACAAGCTGATGATGGTATATATATTACGAGAGCTCGAGGGTTATTCAGAAAGAAGAAGACATCTCCTGTTGTCGGAGATATTGTTGATTTTCAAGTTGAAAATGAAACGGGTGGGTATATTCAACATATTCATGAACGTGAGAATATATTATTAAGACCACCAGTCTCAAATATTCATAAAGTTATTGTCGTGATGAGCGCATCAGAACCAGCGTTTAGTCAACAATTATTAGATAGATTTCTCGTAGTCGTTCATTCATACAATATTACACCGATAATATGTGTAACTAAAAAAGATCTCGCTACTGATGATGAAATTCAACAAATTCAAGATAAATTAGCTCAATATCGATCAATTGGATATGAAACTTTATTTATTGGCGAAGAAGATGATGTATCAAATGCGATTAAACCTTTAATTGACGGTATTATCGTGTTAAGTGGCCAATCTGGTGTTGGTAAATCCACGATTATGAATAGATTGTTCGAGGATTTGAATTTAGAAACGAACAAAATCTCAAAAGCGCTTAATCGTGGTAAACATACGACAAGACACGTTGAGTTGTATGAGCTAGATGGTGGTTATTTAGCGGATACACCTGGATTTAGCGCATTAGACTTTTCACATATTGAAAAGGAAGAACTTGCAGATTTATTCCCAGAATTTGAAGCCATTAAATCACAGTGTAAATTTAGAAATTGTACGCACATTAATGAACCTAAATGTGCGGTAAAAGAACGCATACAAGACAATCTTTTTTATCAGTTAAGATATAAGCACTATTTGACATTATTCGAAGAAATTCAAAATAGAAAGGTAAGATATTAATGGTAAAAATAGCACCTTCACTTTTAGCTTGTGATTTTGCAGAATTAAAACAAGAAGTAACACGCGTTAAGGAATCTGGCGCAGACATTTTACATTTTGATGTAATGGATGGTCAGTTTGTACCGAATATATCAATTGGTTTACCTATTTTAGAATCATTAAGAAAAGTAACTGATATGACGATTGATACACATTTAATGATCGAGAACCCAGAACAAATGATTGACGCGTTTTGTGAAGCGGGTAGTGACATGGTATCTGTTCACTTCGAGGCGACACTACACATTCATAGAGCGATACAACAAATCAAAGCGCATAATAAATTAGCAGGTGTTGTGATCAATCCTGGAACGCCTGTAGAATCCTTATCGCAAATTTTAGGTGATGTGGACTTTGTTCTAATTATGACTGTGAATCCTGGATTTGGTGGTCAAAGCTTTATAGAATCTACGTTAAGTAAAATTACTTGGTTAGACGAATATAGAAATGAACATGACTTAAACTTTGAAATTGAAGTTGATGGTGGTGTTAATGAAGAAACAGGTGCGTTATGTAAAGCACATGGAGCAGACATATTAGTTGCAGGATCTTATTACTTCAAACATGAAGACTACAAAGTACCTGTACACAAATTAAAGGGTGATTAATCGTGAAAGTAAATCTATTATGTAGTATGCGTCATATCAATGAACATATTCTTCAAGATGAAAAGCACATTGATTGGATAGGTGTAGATAGAGGTACAATTGAATTAATTAAACATGATATTAAGCCTGTTGCTGCTATAGGAGATTTTGATTCTGTATCAGATGAAGAGTATCAACAAATTATTAATCATATCGATATTGATCCGGTTAATAAAGAAAAGGATGATACCGATCTTGCATTAGCGGTTAACTTAGCAGTTGAACTCGGATACGAAGAAATTAGAATATATGGTGCGACAGGTGGCCGATTAGATCATTTTATGGGTGCTGTTCAAATATTAACGAAACCAGAATTTCTGGAAGATAATATTCAAATCACGCTCGTAGATGAACAAAATGAAATTACAGTATTAAAAGCAGGAAATCATCGAATTTCACAAGTAGAAGGTATGAAATATGTGTCGTTTATTCCGTTAAGTACGAATATACGAATAAAATTAGAAGAATTTAAATATGATTTGCCATTTACAACTTTGGCACAAGGCTCAACGTTAACAATTAGTAATGAGTTTAAAGCGGGTCATGAACATCCATTAGTGACAGTTGAACTTGGCAATATATTGATGGTACAAAGTAAAGATAAATAAAAAAAGAGAACCTTCCACACAAAGGTTCTCTTTTTTATATGTGACTTATATTCATTAAACGCGTGTAACTTTACCTGATTTAAGCGCACGAGCTGAAACCCATACACGTTTAGGTTTACCGTCAACTAAGATTCTAACTTTTTGTAAATTAGCGTTCCAACGACGTTTGTTAGCATTTAATGCGTGAGAACGGTGGTTACCAGTTCTAGCTTTACGACCTGTTACGAAACATTCTTTAGCCATAAATATCCTCCTTTAATGAAATATAAATACACATTTATTTACGTTTACACACTTTAATAATATAACACGCACTTTTAATTTATTCAACGGCTTTTTTGCAAATTAGCGAAAAAATAATAACAAATTTCGCAAAAAGTATTTTAAAGTTCAATTTATTTGTTATAATAATATATTGTGAAAACGTTGTATAAAAAACGTGATTAAAATGATGAATTCTTGCGATGTGAATGTGATATTAAGTATAATTAAACAGAACATATAAAAGTAGTTTATAAAACGAAAAAATTTAAATGTGTAGGAGGGACGTAATCATGACTTTAGAAATTACAAATGAGTATGGAAGTATCGATATTTCAAATGACGTTATTGCAACGCTTGCTGGCGGAGCTGCCGTAGAATGTTATGGTATCGTTGGTATGGCAAGTAAACATCAAGTTAGAGATGGTATTGCAGAAATTCTTGGGCGTGATAATTATGCCAAAGGTGTTATTGTATCTCAAAACGAAGGTGTTCTTGATGTAGATATGTATATAATTGTGAGTTATGGTACGAAAATCTCAGAAATAGCAAACAATGTCCAATCTGCTGTTAAATATACTTTAGAACAATCATTAAATTTAAAAGTCAACGCAGTCAACATATATATCCAAGGTGTTAGAGTTATTAATGATGATGAGGAAGCATAGGGAGGCAAATACAGTATGAATAAGATTGACGGCAAATTGTTTGCTGATATGATCGTACAAGGATCAGATAGTTTATCAAACAATGCAGATTTTGTAGATTCTTTAAATGTGTTCCCTGTACCAGATGGAGATACAGGAACAAATATGAATTTATCAATGTCATCAGGTGCAGCAGAGGTTAAAGCTCATAGTAATGTACATATCGGTGAGGTTGGTAAAATATTTTCTAAAGGATTGTTAATGGGCGCAAGAGGTAACTCAGGTGTTATCTTATCTCAATTATTTAGAGGATTCTCAAAATCGATTGAGAATGAACAAGAAATTGATGCTCAACAATTCGCTAAAGCATTCCAAGCAGGTGTGAATACAGCATATAAAGCTGTAATGAAACCAGTTGAAGGAACGATTTTAACAGTTGCGAGAGTAGCTGGAGAAGCGGCTGTTAAAGCAGCTGAATCAACAGAAGATGTTATAACAGTTATGGAAGCAGTCATTAAAGAAGGTCAAACAGCATTAGAAAACACACCAAACCAACTACCTGTACTTAAAGAAGTAGGTGTTGTGGATAGTGGTGGACAAGGTTTAATGTTTGTTTATGAAGGCTTCTTAGCAACATTAAAAGGCGAAAAAATTCAACCAGCTAAAGAAAAAGTAGATACAGACGAATTTATTAATGATGACCATGATTTCGGTGGTGTCATGAATACTGAAGATATCGTCTACGGCTACTGTACTGAAATTATGGTTCGCTTTGGAAAAGATAAAAAAGCATTCGATGAAGAACAATTCAGAGAAGATATGAGTCAATTCGGTGATTCATTACTTGTAATCTCTGATGATGAAATCGTAAAAGTACATGTTCATTCTGAAACACCAGGTGAAGTATTATCTTACGGTAGCCAATACGGTGAACTCATTAAAATTAAAATCGAAAACATGCGTGAACAACATAGAGAAGTACTTCGTAAAAGCGCAGATAAAAAAATAAAACAAGAACAACAAGAGCAAGAAGAGATTGAAACAGCAGTTATTACAATTTCAATGGGTGAAGGAATCACAACATTATTTAAATCACTTGGTGCAACTCATGTCATCAGCGGTGGCCAAACTATGAATCCTTCAACAGAAGATATTGTAAAAGTTGTAAAACAATCAGGTTGTAAAAATGCAATCATCTTACCAAATAATAAAAATATTATTATGGCAGCTGAGCAAGTTGAACATTTAGTTGATATACCTGTAGCTGTTGTCGCATCAAAAACAGTATCTCAAGGTCTTTCAGCAATGTTAAATCTTAACTTAGAGCAAACAATCGAAGAGAATAAAGCACATATGGAAGATGCAATGCGTTTTGTAAAATCAGGTTCTGTAACATATGCCGTTAGAGATACAAATATAGATGGTATTACAATTAAAAAAGGTGAGTTCATGGGTATCCATGAAAGCAGTATTAAAGTAAGTGATGCTGACCACCTAACAGCTAGTAAAAAGCTTATCGATGAAATGATTGATGAAGACAGTGAAATTTTAACAATTATTAAAGGTGAAGACGCTACTGATGAAGAAGTCGATCAATTAGTATCATATGTTGAAGAAAACTATGAAGAAGTTGAAGTAGAAGTACATCAAGGTGACCAACCAATTTACTCATTCTTATTCTCAGTAGAATAATCTCAAGATAAAAGACAACAATGTTAAACAAAAGCGTTGTTGTCTTTTGCGTTGTAAAACGCTTACAAAACGAGCAAAAGTTGTTATAATGGTATGGTGAAATTAAAAGAGAAACGAGTGATTATTGATGAAATATAGAAGTGTCTTTGACATTATTGGTCCTGTAATGGTTGGACCATCTTCATCACATACTGCTGGTGCAGTAAGAATTGGATTAATAGCTAGAGGTTTATTTGATGGTAAACCTGAACATATTGATATATATTTATATGGGTCTTTCATGGAAACTTATAAAGGACATGGGACTGACGTTGCGTTAGTCGGCGGTATTTTAGGCTATGATACAGACGATGATCGAATTAAAACAAGTCTTCAAGATGCTGAACAACAACAGATTGATGTCAACTTTATCGAAATGTTTGAAGAGCGATCACATCCGAATACTGCAATTATCAATATGAGAAATAAAGAAATGGAAATCTCAGTAGAAGGTATTTCAATTGGTGGTGGTAAAGTTGAAATCGTTGCGATAAACGGATTCCAAATTGCCATCAGTGGGAATTATCCTGCGTTACTTGTTTTTCATAAGGATACGTTTGGCACAATCGGGAAAGTGACCAATGTCTTTGGTGATTATCGTATTAATGTTGGTAGTATGCAAGTGGCCCGTAAAGAGAAAGGTGAACTTGCATTAATGACGTGTGAATTAGATGATGATATTCCACAAGAAGTCTTAAATAAAATTAAAGAAATTGATGGTGTACAGACAGTCACATTAATGGGGGAATCATAAAAGGAGGGTTATCATGTTTCAAAGTGTAAAAGAACTTATTGAAATTTGTGAAAAAGAAAATAAAAAAATTTATGAAGTCATGATTGAACAAGAAATGCGTGTGTCTAAACTCTCTAAAGAAGAAGTTTATCAAAATATGGAACGCAATTTAGATACAATGGAAAAAGCCATTGAACGTGGTATAAATGGTGTAACGTCAACAACAGGTTTAACTGGAATGGATGCTGTACTTTTACAAGATTATTTAGAAAGTGGTCAATCACTTTCGGGTGATTTAATGATTGATGCAGTAAGTAAAGCTGTTGCGACGAACGAAGTGAACGCAGCAATGGGTAAAATATGTGCAACACCAACTGCCGGTTCTGCAGGGGTTGCGCCAGGTGTATTATTTGCGCTGAAAAAAAGACTAAACCCAACTAGAGAAGATATGTTACATTTCTTATTTACAACGGGTGCATTTGGATTTGTTGTTGCGAATAACGCATCTATATCAGGTGCGGCTGGTGGTTGCCAAGCTGAAGTTGGTTCAGCGGCTGCGATGAGTGCTGCTGCAACAGTAGAAATGGCTGGCGGTACACCTCAACAATCTGCAGAAGCTTTTGCGATTAGCTTAAAAAATATGTTAGGACTTGTTTGTGATCCAGTTGCAGGTTTAGTAGAAGTACCTTGTGTTAAGAGAAACGCTGCAGGTGCTTCAAATGCAATTATTTCAGCTGATATGGCTTTAGCAGGCGTGAAATCAAGAATTCCTACTGATGAAGTTATAGAAGCTATGTATAAAATTGGCCAAACAATGCCTTCAGCACTACGTGAAACTGGTCGTGGTGGTTTAGCAGGTACACCAACAGGAGAAAGATTAAAACAAGAGATATTTGGAAATTAACCAAAACATTAATTTATAAGGCTGGGACATGATTCATTGTCCTGGTCTTTATTTGTTTGTATCAAGCTCATTTTGGTGAAATCGATTGGTTTATATCATGTATTTGTTCTATAATTAGAGTATTAATAAATATAGGTGATAAAAATGAATAAGCAACATCTAATATATACAGAGCGAACTTTGCAAGAACTTAAAGGTGTTGGACCAAAAAGTTTACAGTTATTAAATGAATTAAATATCTATACATTAGAAGATTTAGTGTTGTATTTACCAACACGTTACGAAGATGAATCTGTCGTTAATTTAAATGAAGCAACTGATGGTGATGTTGTCACTGTTACTGGAGAAGTGTACTCTAGTCCGACTGTTGCATTTTTTGGTAGAAATAAATCTAAATTAACGTGCCATATGTTGATTGATCAAATTGCCGTTAAAGTCACATTCTTTAATCAACCCTATTTGAAAAAAAGACTCATTATGGGTGAAACAGTTACAATCAAAGGTAAATGGGATCAAAAGAAACAAATTATTGCTGGTCAAAAAGTAATGGCTGAAAAAGAAGACGGTGGAAACGCGTTAACAC
The DNA here is from genome assembly GCF_022385935.1 of Mammaliicoccus sp. J-M41. Lineage (NCBI taxonomy): Bacteria > Bacillati > Bacillota > Bacilli > Caryophanales > Staphylococcaceae > Mammaliicoccus > Mammaliicoccus sp. J-M41. The sequence continues at coordinate 125,231 of NZ_JAJNIR010000003.1, forward strand.
CTATTTACCGATTAAAAGAAGGTTTAAAACAAAAGCAGCTTAATAAATATATTGAACAAGCATTACAAATTGTTGAAATTGATGAATGGTTATCTCCAAATTTAATGGATAAGTATAAATTAATGCCACTAAAAGATGTCATTCCAATTTTACATAAACCACTTCAATTTAATCACCTCAAATTAGCACGACGCACATTTTCATTTAATGAATTATTCTTATTTCAGTTAAAGATGAAATGGTTAAGCAAATTAGAAAAAGAATCTAATAAAATAGAAGGTTTAAATTATGATGTTAATGCGGTGAAATCTTTTATCGAAACATTACCATTTGAATTAACAGATGCTCAGAAAAATAGTGTGAATGAAATTTTTAGAGATTTAAAAGCACCTATTAAAATGCATCGATTATTACAAGGTGATGTAGGTTCGGGTAAAACGGTTGTTGCAGCTATTGCGATTTATGCAATGTTTAATGCAGGTAAGCAAAGTGCACTTATGGTTCCAACAGCTATATTAGCTGAACAACATGCAATCAGTTTAGATGAGTTGTTTGGTGGGCAATTGAATGTCGCTTTATTAACAAGTTCAGTTAAAGGTAAAAAAAGAAAATTATTACTTGAACAGTTGGAAGCAGGAGAAGTTGACGTTATTGTAGGTACGCATGCACTAATTCAAGATGATGTAGCGTTCAATGATATTGGATTAGTTATCATTGATGAACAGCATCGATTTGGTGTAAATCAACGTAAGAAGTTGCGTGAAAAAGGTGCAGATACAAATGTCTTATTTATGACAGCAACACCAATACCGAGAACATTGTCGATCTCTGCGTTCGGTGAAATGGATGTAACTTCGATTAAACAAATGCCTAAAGGTAGAAAAGAAATTTTGACTTCATGGGCTAAACATGAAGAAATTGATCATGTACTGAATCAACTAAACAGTGAAATATTAAAAGGTCGACAAGCGTATGCCATTTGTCCATTAATAGAAGAAAGTGAAGCGTTGGATGTTCAAAATGTGGTCGCAATTTATGAGCAATTACAGTTGCGTTTCGGTGCTGATAAAGTCGGTCTTGTACATGGTAAAATGCATGCAGATGAAAAAGATGAAATCATGAATAAATTTAGTAATAATGAAATCGCGATATTAGTTTCTACGACTGTTGTTGAAGTTGGGGTGAACGTCCCTAATGCAACATTTATGATTATCTATGATGCTGACCGATTTGGTTTATCTACATTACACCAATTAAGAGGACGTGTCGGTAGAAGTCATCATCAAAGTTACTGTACGTTAGTAGCATCACCTAAAACTGAGAGTGGTGTAGAACGTATGCACATTATGACGGAATCTACTGACGGCTTTTATTTATCAGAACGAGATTTGGAAATGAGAGGACCAGGTGACTTCTTTGGCGTTAAACAAAGTGGCTTGCCTGATTTCAGAGTTGCAAATATTGTAGAAGATTATAGAATGTTAGAAGTTGCAAGAGACGAAGCGAGTGAATTAGTGCAATCAGGTGAATTTTTCAAATCTGAATATGATAAATTGAGATTATTAGTACAAGAATCTATGTCAGAACAAAATTTTGATTGACATTGGTACACGTATTGTATAAATTTGAATTACCATATTTTGAGAGTAGGTTAGAAACATGAGATGGTTATATAAAATTATAGGTATCTTATTAATCATGACGGCAATATCTATTTTCTTCTGGAATGATATTAGAACGTATTTTACAGACCGTGTTAATGATAAAGTCATTGAGTCGTATGAAAATCATGATGACAGCGTTAAAATAAATCCAATAGAATCATGGATTACAAAAACAGAAACAGATAACTTAAAAGTAAATGAACATATGGTTGGTTATTTAAAAGTACCAGCAGCAGATATATCAGAGCCTATATTTAAAGGACCAGCAACAGAACAAAATTTAAAAAATGGATTGTCTTTAGTAGATGAGAATGAACAATTAAGTGAGCAAAATGTTGCAATCGCAGGACATCGTGTAGAAGGTGCAGGAATAAGATTTAACTATCTCGATCGCGCAAAAGTTGGCGATAAAGTAGAACTCATCACATTAAAAGGTAAAAAGACATATATAATTAAAAACATTAAAAATGTGAAGCCAAATCAAGTTGAAGTATTAGATGAACATAAAGGTAAACCGAATCAATTAACATTAATAACATGTGATAATTATAATCCAGATACATTATTGTTCGAAGAGCGCATGATATTTACAGCAGTAGAAGAAAATGCAGCATAACTTTGATAGAGGAGAGCAAAATTTCAAATTTTGCTCTTTTTTTGTTGGGAGAAATGAGTTGGATGAAGTGGGTATGGGAGATAGGTGGGTGATTTGTTGGATATAGGTGTGGAAGATTTGAGATTTTTGTGTGGAAGATTGGACCGTCTACACTTAATTGGACAACTTCTTTAAAGAGAAGTATTGTTAAAATTAAGAAAGTAGGTGGTCTTTTTATGAGAAGAGAGCGT